>NZ_CP100450.1 GCF_024227715.1 Halomarina litorea
GTTTACTGCTGCTCTGTTGACTGGAGCGATCTACCCAATGCATGGCGAGAACACCAAAAGTGCAGATATTGATTGGGTCTTTGGGATTCTCATTGGGTCAGCTGTATTAACAGCTGTATGGTTCCTCCCGGCTTGGGAGAACAGCTGGACGTCACTTGCAGAAACCCTCGCTCCACTTCGAGTCTCGTCTATGTTTGACCGTTTGTGGCTTATAGGTCTCAGTTGGATTGCGTGCATCCCCTTGATGATCTCGACGAGTCTCGGCACTGCTACGGACAATATCGAAGAAAAATCCTCGCCATCAGAGACGGCTCAAATTGATGAACTGGATTTGTCTGCTCCCAGGGCCACAAAGCATGCTAAGCATAAAGATCCTCAGCACAGCGACGATTCAGACCAACTGCGCCCTACTCTTGATGATCTCGAGTACGATTGGAAACCCGCTCCAAATGTTGGGTATCGGGACGTCGGTGGCCAAGATGAGCTGAAGAAAGAAATTACGCGATCTGTCCTCCGACCTCTGACTCGAATCGACGAAGCCTACGAGCGGTTCAACGTCTCCCCGCCGAATGGAATTCTCCTATACGGCCCACCCGGAACCGGGAAGACCCTATTCGCCCGAGCAATCGCCGGTGAACTCGGCCATCCGTATCTCGAGCTATCTGCGGGCGATATCAAATCACGCTGGATCAACGAGTCGACCGAGCAAGTCAACCGGCTGTTCGACGAAGCCGACCAGTTCGATCGGTGCGTCATCTTCATCGACGAGATCGACGCCCTCCTCGCTGGCCGCGGAAATGAGCTCCATCGCGAGCACGCCCAGGTCGTCAACGAGTTCCTCGCGCACCTGGACGACGAAGAGCCGAATTTCCTCGTGATTGCAGCGACGAACCGAGCTGACCTCCTCGACGAGGCCGCCACACGACGGGGACGCTTCGACCAGCAGTACGAAATCGGCCTCCCCGACCACGACGCTCGTGAGGCGATCTTCCGCGTCCGACTCCGCGAACTTCCGACCGCACTCGACGAAGACGACTACCAAGAGCTAGCCGACCGTTCAGAGGAGCTCAGTAGTGCTGACATCGTGGGGATCGTCGACGACGCCGCAATGCATGCCGCCGAGCGTGATGCAGAGGCAATCACGCTCGATGATCTTCACGAATCGTTTCCGGATCCCTCTACGGACACAAATACCTAACAAATCACGAATACTATGGAAAACCGATACCCTGGGAAAACTATTAACTACCTATCTTTGTAAGGAAATAATTACATGGAGACCTTCCCCATCGCAGGCCGGATCATCAACACGAAGTTGGTATTTGGTCTCACTGCCCGCGAAGTCGGCGAGGTCCTCATCATCCCATTCCTCGCCCTCGGCATCGCCCAGAGCCTTGGGTTCACCGGCACGCTCTTCCTGATTGCTGGCGGCATCGGTCTCACACTCGGCATCCTCATCCTCCTCGTTGCGCCCGCTGGCCAGCGACCGATCAGCTACGCCAGGGCCGCCGCAGACTACTATCTCTCATCGAACTCGTACTACAACCGCCGCACTCGAACAGAGGCAGAGACGCCTGTCATTCAGGACGTCGTCGGCGTCCGGCAGGAGGGTCTTGACGTCGAAACGATCGAAGCCGAGCAGGAGACCGAATCGAGGTGACCACCCATGGGCTCTGCCTCCTCCGACGAGACCACCGACGGAACCGCCGCCGACAGCGATGGGGAACACGACGGAGACGAGAGAACGAACGGGAACGCTGCATCCGATAGTTCAACCGGCCAATCGACGACGAGTGTATCGGCGGACGATTCCACCTCGCCGCCGAGTTCCGAGTCACAGAACGGTACCCAGCCGACCGCGGCGACTCAAAACGGAGCCCCCGAGTCCGACCTCGAAGTTCTCCGCGCACTCGATAAGTTCCTCGACGACATCGACGAGGACCTCCCGACTGCTCGCGAACGGGCTCGAGCTCGCGACCACTTCGACCTCGAGAATCGACTCGGCGAGTCTACGACCACGCAGGAGAAACTCGGCTTTGACTACGTTCGTGACGACGGCATCGCCGTCGACGAGAACAGCTACATCGGACTGCTGAAAGTCCACCCCCAGAACTGGCTCTCGCTCAGCGACCAGGCGAAACGTGACACGATGAGCGCGTACATGTCGTTCCTGATGTCGCTAGAATCCAGCGTTGCGGTGCCCTGCTATCCGAAGACCTTCGACCTGACCGGCCACCTCGAACGCTTCTACACAGCCGGTGCGAGCATGGCGTCACGCGGCCAGACGCCCATCCTCCAGTACGGACGCAAGTTCTACATCCAGTGGGCGAACACCAATATCGAAGACGAGGACCTCAAACAGCGCGATTTCTACATCGTCACGCGGGTCGACGCCGACCAAGTCCACAAGGACCTCGATACAGGAAGCGTATTGAGTCAGCTCGGAACGCTTCCGGTCATCGGGACGGTCTTTTCGGGAATCGCCGATCGAACACCACTGGGCGATTCCCACGAGGAGGCCCGCACCGAACTCTGTATCCGCGAAGTCCGGCAGCGCCAGCGCCGAATCACGAACAAACTCGGCCGGACGGACGTCTCCATCGAACGCGTCACCGACCGCCAAGAGACGATGGAGATTCTCTATCACTACTACAACCACGTCGACCCGAAGTTCGAGAATTTCTCCCACGCGACGAAAACGGAGGGTGAGCACTAATGGCGGGACGATTCGACAGCCTTCGCTCGTGGCTTCCAGTGGGAAGTAGCGAGCCGAGCATCGATGACATCGACGACGAGACGTTCGACCGGGCAGCGAAGATTCTCGAAGCGAACGGGGACGACCTCACGAAGGAGAACATCCGCGAACAAGCCGAGTACCTGCTTGAGGTCGAGGATGTCGACGAGGGTGAACTCCGACTCGGCATCGTGCAGGACGAGACCGAGAAGACGCTTGCCGACCGGGATGTCATCGCTCCTCGCCAGCTCCAGGAGGTCTCGAACCTCTTCGAGTCGGGCTATATGGTTCGCAACGACCAGTTCGTCCGCACCCTCACCATCCACGGCTATCCCGAACGCGTTCCCCTCGGGTGGCTCGAGAACCTGTACACGACGAACGACCACGTCCGCGTTACCCAACACATCGAGCCTCGCGATACTGGGTCAGTCCTCCGCAAACTCCAGAAACGCCTCACGCAACTGCGAGCCCGTCTCCACAAGAAACACGAGAAGAACCAGACCGACACCCACGAGGCTGAGGCCGACCGCGACATGGTCAAAGACCTCATCTGGGACATCATCCTCGGGGAGACGAAACTCTTCGACTTCGCGATCTACATCGAGATCATCGCCGACACCGAGCAAGAACTCGATGACGCCACCGAACGCGTCGTCGAAACGCTTGGGGCCGCGAATGCTGAGGCAGTCACGCTCGACAAACGCCAGATCGAATCCCAGGACGCACTCGCGCCGCTGGGTAATGACCCGATCAAGGCCACCCAACTCATGCAGGAGACCGCCGTGGGGACGATGTTCCCGTTCATCGAGCCCGCCGTGGCAGACCCGGAGGGTGTCTTCTACGGGTTCGACGGGACGAATACACCCGTTCTGCTAGACCGCTACCGGCTCTCGTCGTACTCGAAAGCCATCGCGGGCAAGATGGGGTCGGGGAAGACGTTCGCCGAGAAGCACGAGATGTACCATCGCCTGATGATGGACCCCGAGATCGAAATGCTCGTGCTCGACCCGCTCGGGGACTTTGTCGACTTCGCGAACGACCTCGGCGGCCAGGTCATCCGCTTCGGTGGCCAGAACACCGTGAACCCGCTAGAAATTCGCCGTGGCATCGACGACGTCGCCGACGACCCATTCAAGAAGAAGTTCCGCTCGGTGATGGAGCTGTTCCGCACGCACTTCTCGGCGGTCGCCGACCAGTCACTGAGCAAGGAACAGGAGGGTATCCTCCGGCGGGCTGTCCGTCTCGCCTATCTCAAGTACGGAATTACCCCCGACCCGGTGACGCACGAGAACACGAGTCCGACGATGCAGGACGTCCTCGACATCCTCCACGCGCTCACGGACGGCGACCAGCCATCTGAGTTCATCGAACTGCATGAGGATGCAAACGAGGAGCGCGTTCGGCCGGAGATCGAACAGCTGGAGATGCGATTCAAAGAGGCCGACGAGAAGTACGCCTACCAACTCCTCCTCGGTCTCGAAGCGTTCCAGCACGGTGGCGAGAACGACAATCTGAACGGGCGAACCAACGTCGAACTCGACAACCGGCTGGTCGTCATCGACATGTCGATGTTCGCCGATACCGGCCAAGCACCGCTGTTCATGCACGTCATGTTCGACTGGATCTACCAGCGTGCCCAGAGCAGTGACCGACGTACGCAGGTCACCATCGACGAGGCACACTACCTCCTGCGGCGAGCGGCGACGACGGACATGATCGACCTGTTCATCCGGCACAGTCGGCACTTCAACACGGCGATCACACTCATTTCCCAGACGGTCGACGAGTTCATCGCGAAGTCCGACAAGAAATCCGAGGAGGCCGTCGAGAAGGCGCGGAACGTCTACAACCTCTGCGACATCAAGCAGATCTTCCACCACGAGTCGGTCAGCGACGCAATGATCGACTTCCACGGCCTCACACCCTCCGAGCAGAACTTCATCGCGACCGCGCAGACCGGCGAAGACGGCGGCTACTCGGAGTGCCTACTCGCGGTGAATGACTGGACGAAGTCGCTCGCCCTCCACGTGAACGACTACGAGATCCACGTCCTCGACGACGACTTGGACCCGTGGGAGTACCTCGTCGACCAGCGATACATCGACGCTGGCGACGTCGAGTATCTCGCAGAAGAAGGCCGCGTCGACGACTACGACATCCCGGACTCACTGCTCGCTGAGGCCGGCGTCTCGACAGCACCACAAGAGGCCGATGACTGAGACTCGTCGGTACGTTCGCATCGAACCAGCGCGGGAACGCGTCGACTCAGCCGATATCGTGTCCCGACTAGCTGGGTTGCGGAAGCTCCGCACCGGTTGGAAGGTCAAATACGACCCACGGAAGAGCCCGCCCACATTCGAATTTCTCGCACTTACCCAAGGCGAAGACGCGCCGGTACGGTTCTATCTCGGCGTCGACGACGAAGAGATGCTGCCGACGGTCGAATCCGAACTGCAGACTGCGTACCCAGCCAGCTACGAGATTTACGAGGAGGCGGTCGACCTCCCTGCAGAACTCTGTCGTCCAGACACGGACGAGGAGGCTCCCCGACGCCCGACAGATGACAACGACACAGAGGAGCAGGCGGTTTCACTCTCTGAACGCACGCCAATCGCCGCTCGCTGGAGCGGCATCGGTGAGCGGAGCCGCGACTGGATGACGCCGATCAAGCAGTACTCGCAGGTCCAAGAGGAAGGCACCAGTTCGGGGAACCCAGCACGAGCGCCACTCGCGACGGCCGTTGAACGACTCACAGAGGCCACAGCTCCCACCGCGTTGCAAGTGTTGTTCACACGGTACAGTAGCTGGCAGAAGTTCGCTGAAGGTCGCAAAAAGCAGATCGAGACGAAACACGACGGTGCCCTCCAGTCCGCTCGAACGAGTCTGGCGGATATGGTCTATGGGGCCGACGAAGAGCGGATTCGAGACCGACGACGTGGTCGTGACCCGCCACACGTCGGTGAGAGCACCCGGCAGACGTCGAGTGCAGCCAGCGGGGAGGTCGCATCCCGACAGGCGCTCATCGATCAGAAAGGACCGTCACAGACGTTTCTCGTGAACGTCCGGACGGTCGCCGTCCTCTCGAACGAGCCAGATGAGGCAGTCAAAGCACAGGCGGCGAACAATATCGAGACGCTGGCGAACGCATTCAATCACCTGGATGGGTACTTCTACCATCTCGACGGGAGCCGCGTCACAAAGAGCCTGACCAACCTTCGAGACCCCGCCAAGAAAGAACTGAACCGATTGGTCAACCGTTCGTTCAACCAGTCCTCGATGGGGAAGCGCCGGCCCCAGCTTATCCTAAACGCGGATGAACTCGCGAACTTCGTGGCGGTGCCGAGCGCACAGACACTCACCACTGAGGGCTCGCGTGGCGCTCGCGAGAAAGAGCGACTCCGCCAGCCACTACCGCTCCCGGATCCCGATCTCCTCGAGGAGTTCGCCGGAACGGGCATGACGGTGGGGCAGCCCCTCCGGAACCGGAACGAATCCTTGGACCAACCGATTCGTATTCCGCCAGACCTCCTGACGACGAGCTACATTCGGGCTGCGTCGACCGGGAGTGGGAAGTCAACAGCCGTACAGACCGAGATGCTCTCACTCCACGAACACGTCGACGGCCCGACCGTCCTCCTTGAAGGGAAGGGGGACGGGATGGCCGAGAACTATCTCCACGCCCACTACGCCAAGAACGGAAACCTGGACGACGTCTACTACTTCAACGCGCCGGAGACACTACCGGCGGTCTCGTTTTTCGATATTCGCCCCGCACTCGCGATGGGGCGTTCCCGCCAAGACGCCGTCCAGGACAAAGTTGAGCACTTCCACGAGATCATGCGGCTCATCCTCGGCGAGGAGCGTCACGAACAGGCGTACGTCGCCAACGAGATTCTCACCTTCCTGATCAAGGCGCTGTTCGACCGGGAGTACGGCCAGGACGCGTTCAGCCTCGAGGACCTGATTCAGGCTGTGTTCCGGATGAGTCGTGACCGGACGCTGCCCGAACTCTGCGAGGCGAACTCGCATATCGAACAGTCGCTGGTGCAGAAGTGCCAGGTCGACGACCATCAGTTCCAGCAGACGATGGGGGCCGCAGCGAATCGCCTCGACAAGATCGTCGAGCACGAGCACCTCTACCAGATGTTCACTCACGTCCCTGAGTGGGACGACGAGGCCGAGGAGTACGTCGGGAACGCCTTCGACTTCCGCGAGTTCGTCAACGACGACGCCGTCATCCTGTTCGACCTTGGTGAGTTCCGGGCTGAATCCCAGCACGCCCTGACGATGATCCTGCTGAGCAATCTCTGGGACGCCGTCCAGGGCCGTCGTGGCGGTGGGCGGTCGCTGAACGGTGGGGCTCGTCAGAGCGAGAGCGACGACGACACGATTGTGAATATGATCATCGAGGAGGCGGCAGCTGTCGCGACGTCCTCGCTGGTCTACGAGCAGTTCATCCCTCAGGGCCGAGCCTTCGGTGTGAGTCTCGGTCTGATCCTGCAGTACCCCGAACAGGTCGCGCAGTACAGCACGTCGGACCGGGCGTACACGGAGATTCTGAACAACGTCAAGACGAAGCTCATCGGGAATATCGCGACGGACGCGAAACTCGCTGAGTCGATGGCCCACGAGAATCTCAGCACGACCGAGTTCCGCAATCGCGTGAGTCGCCTGCCAGCCGGTGAGTGGATTGCTCAGCTACCGAGTCCACAGTTCGGGCAGACGGGCCCAGCGCCGTTCTCACTTGCATCGCTGCCGATTCCCGACGGCCACCCCGAGAGCGATGCGCCCCTGTCGGGTGACGACCGGCATCTATTCGAAGAACAGCAGATTCCACGAGTGATGCGGCGAACGCAGGACGAATGCAGTTTGCCGGGCCGGACGAATCAATTTGCCCGTGAGGAGGTTCGAGAGACGCTCGACGAGGTTGGCGATGACGCTGACGCGGAGGCGGCACCGTCGAGCGCGAGCACAGCGGGCGCTGGAGCCGCCGACGGCGGTAGCCCATCGGATGCACCATTCTTCGGCGCGAATGGCGAGAGCGACGACACAGGCGTCTCTGCAAAGGGCGAGACAGCGAGCACAGCGGACGACCCCAGTACCTCATCGAGTGACGAGCGAGATATCGGGAGTGCGCCCATGTTCGGCGCTACTGCAGACGAGCAACAGGAAGCCGAGGGAAGCCAACAACTCTCGGCTGCGGGACAAGCAGCGTCAGAACACCGTGAGGAGCGCAATGAGGCTTCAGGAATCCAAACTACGAACGGCAACGAGGACACAGAGGATTCGGCGGAGACGACAAGTGGGGATTCGCTGCCCGAGCACGTGAGTTACGACGCGGACACCGAGTGCTACGTCTGCGACATCTGTAGGTCCGAATATACTGCGTCCGAGGAGCGGAAGGCCAGTGCGTGCTGTCAATTCGCGTCTAAAGACGACGTGTTCGTGGCCGCCAAGCGCGCTCGCTCCACCGCTTCGTCGTCCAGTGAACTCTTCACTCGACTCGGAACCATCACCGAACACGCCGAATCGTACGGCATCGAGGTGACGATTCAGGACTTCGCATCACTCGATGAATCTTCTGAGGAGTCCTCTGCTTCCAACGGAGGGTCAGAGCACCCACAAGATTCAGAGGAGAGTCAGAACCCGGATGCGTCCCACTCGACGCGTTTCAAGGACGCAACGACGACCATCCCGGATGAGACGCTCCGCGAGGAAGGCATCACACGTGACGAGGCCGCCTTCCTCGGTCTCGTGCTGGATGCGATGAACCACCAGGTCGAGGAGTATTCGCTGCTGGAGAGCATGACCGTGCTCAAAGAGCCATTCTCTAATCTCGACCTCGAGACGCTCAAAGAGAAGGAGTTCATCGAAGAGCATCGTTCGTTCTGGCAGACGTACTATACGGTCCTCCCCACCGGGCGACGGTTCCTTGATCGATCACTCGATACCAGCCCCGGTATCGGCGATCTCGGTGAGAAAACGCCACACAAGGCTGGCGTTGTGTTCCTCGAAGCATGGCTCACCCAGCAGAACGACGTTGCTCGTACGGCCGTCTACCATCAGCATTCAGAGGATGTCGTGTTTGACGTTGCAGGGTTCGATGCCGAGGACGACCTCGTCTGGGTAGGTGAAGTCGAAACCCCGAGCAACAATCGCGACGCGCTGCTCTCGGATTACGAGAAGCTAGCGAGCGTCGACGCGACTGCTGTCTGGGCGTGTGAAGACAAAGACCTCATTCTGGAGATCATCGAGTCGCTCACAGATGCTGACACAGTCGATATCTCGTTGACGTCCACGCAAACCCGGACGATTAGTTCGCTCCGCGCGGCGATCAACGACCACGACCTGTCGGGGATGGACGCTCTCCATACGTTCCGGAGTCTCAAAACGGAGGTCGACCAAGATCCATGACTGGGGAGTGGCGAGAATCGACTCGTGAAGAGCTCCACACCTACTACATAGAGACGTTTCCGAACCACCTCGACGCCCTCCCGTCATTCCTTACAGCCAGTGGCCCGAAGCAGTACGCTATCGCCTTCCGCGAGGCATACCCAATCCGGAAGCAGAACGCTCCAGATCGGTCGTTCATCCGCCGCGATACCTGGCAGACCAGCAACTCCGGCGAGCGAACCATCCAGCAGTTCGGCTCGGTGGAGGATCTCGTCGAGTTCATCCAGTACCCCGCACGCTACGACCCTGCTCAAGGGAGCAACTACGCGCTCGCAGACCCGGATCTCCTGGAACGGCCAGAACCACGCCCTGACGCAGTCTACTACGCGCTCGATCACTGGGAGCGACCATGGGTCCTCGCGGTCGATATCGACGCGAAGGACATCGCCGCACAGCGCGCTTCCAGTGAATCAAGCGATGGGAAAGCCGACGATGTCGGGACTGAGCAGCTTCGTGCCACAGGTATCCTTGACAGCCCGCCTGAGGGATACCCCTACACGTTCGACGATATCGAGCAGGCCCTTGAGTACGGATTTGCCGTCCAGGACATCTTCGAGGACGACTTCGAAGCCGACGAGACCATGGTCGTCTACTCGGGACAGGGCTGTCACGTCTACTTGCTCGATGAGGATCGTGAACACCACTACGATGAGCAAAGTCGTGAGGTCATCAACGACCTGTTCCTCGAAGAATATGAGATTCCCATCGATCCGGTCGTCACGGCCGACCGACGCCGGGTGATGCGGCTGCCGTACTCGATACACGCCGACGTCTCGCGTGTCGTTCAGCCAATCGACGATCCGGGATTCGACTTCCGGACTGAAGCGACACCTGAGTTCCTTGAATCATGAGCCGAGACACGCCCACAAACGACGAGTACACGGCGTATCGAGTCGCTGCCCTCCCCCGAGACAAGGGCGAGTTCCAGCTCACCCAGCTATTCGAGCGCGGGTATCAGCGGTGGACAGTCGACGGGGAGCAGCAAACAGAGAAGATGCTCGCAGACATCGAGCGGTTCACTACCGATGCGTTCGCGCCGAGCACACGGGAGGAGGCGGCGGAGCGCCCCTATGTCGACGATCCGGGAGCGCTAGCCACCCTCACGACGCTCGGGGCGGTCTGCATCATGGACCATCCCAAACTCGAGGATACGCCGCCCCGTCATCTCGCGCTCCTCGGTGATCTCCGCGAACTCTACGTCAACAATATCGCCTCACTCGTTCGCGAGTACGAAGACTGGTCGCTCCACCAGGAAATCGCCGAAACCCTCTACGCGAAAGATCCCGGTGAGGACGGTGTCCATCCGGGGCGTGTCTGTACGGACATCACCGAACGCCCCGAGTTCGGAGAGGGGTATTACCTCGAAATCCCGCTCGTCGCCGCCTCACGAAAGTGCCTCGCTCGTTCGGAGGGGGATGAGAACCAGCAGGGCGAGATCCAGGCCCACATCGCGGACAACCACCTGTACGTCCCCGTCTCAGATTTTATGGCGAAGTACCGCGAGTACGCAGAGGACGCCTTTGGCCGGCTTCTCGCAGTTCAAGAAGAGGCGCTGACTGCAGACCAGCGGAGCTGGCTCACCGCGAACGAATCAGCGATCACTGACCGCATCGACCGGTTCTTCCAGGCCGGACAAACCCATCGCGTGTGGGAGAACTGGAGCCGACAGAAACGTGACCTGCTGACGATCATCAACGCTGTCTCTGACGCAGACGACGACGTCGCCCAACTCGGTGAGACGCAGACTGCACGCGACCTCTACGAAGCGGTTGACGCATACGAGCCGAAGCGAACATGGGAGCGAAGAGTCTGTGAGTCGATTTCTTCGCCGCGAAGTCTCGGGACGGTGCTCTCGCGGAACCGCGATCACGCGAGCGTCACCGTTGAGAACGCGCGCTTGAATCGGTACACGCTCACCAAATACAGCGACGGTGCGCAACCCCTCCACGTCGACGAACTCGAAGATCTGTTCGAGTTGCCCTGTATGGCGGCGATGGACGAGCGCCTGCAGGAGAAGAAACCCGTTCGGAAGGACCTGTTCAATCTGGTGCGGATGGCGTGGTGGCTCCCACAGTACCGGGACGCGAGTACGGGGGAATTCATCAGCGACGTGAAAGACCTGTTCTCGCGGTGGCCCTGGTACGACGACGAGGTGACTGGGTACCAGATTCGGTACGAACTCGACAACGACATCGGCGGAGAAATCCCCCTCCCGATGAATTGTGCGAATGATGATATGCAGCGGTACTGCATCGGGCGCGACCAGTGCCCGTACTCGATCTATGGGAGCCTCCCCTTCCCCGACGAGATGTACGAGCAGATCGATGACCAAGGAGCGTCTCCTTCACAGTAACTGACCGAGTCGAGCGAACACGGTTACGTTTGACAGTTCGCGTATCTATTTCTCGTCGGTATATCGAGAGTGTTCAGGACTGCGGTTTGCAAATACGAATGAGGGCTTCTCCGTGAGTAATTGAGCAGCCTTAGCGGTTCTGTCCCCTCGATTTTCATTTATCGTCTGGACTTGCTTTCATATAGGATCCGCAACCTTATTCGCCGATTTCCCGTTTCACCGAGATTCAGCGGGTAGCGGCCGTCACACGTTGCATATATCAACGAGATTCCCGAGGTTCGTTTTCATATAACAAAAAACGCCCTCAAATCAGGCCTCCGCTATCCTATGCAATTCTGTAGCCGTCAAGTCGGAGTTCGCACCTCGAAAATCGTCCAAAGGAAGGGTGGGGTACGAGTGTGAATCCGGTGTGTTGCAGAGAGGGGATTCAGGGAAGGTCGGAGTACAGGCGGAACTTGGAAAGCTATCAGCTGCAGATAACACAGCGAGCGCCGTAGCCGAGTGGTGGGATGGAGGGAGACAGGTGGTGAGGTATTGGTCGGGAGTGGGCAGAGAGACGAGGACTAGACAGGGCTGATTGAGACCACTCATTTGGCGGAGGTTGAGTTTTCAGAGTGCGTATGAATGTGGAGGGAGGAATAGATATTCTCCTTCGTGAAGCCGGGGGGTTAGCCGGCGGTGTGACGGGAGTGGTGAGCATATGATGTCCTCCATGAGAGGGTGTGTCCTTCGCGCCTTGTATCAGTCTTCGTATGTACGTGAATAGAGGGCGCGTGGTCAGGGAGTTGTTGTTCGCGCCGCCGAAGGGTGACGGCGCTCAGCAGTCACGATCATTCGGATTGACCCCTGACGTGCGAGGGGCTCCGGTCAGTTGAGTGCAGTCAGTGAGTGATTCTATGACGACGTTCAGTAACTCCGAGTCAGCGACCGCATCGTCTTCAGAGAACCACGCGAGTCCACGAGATACCGGCGAGCAATCTCGGCAGTCTGGGTGGCTAGACGAAGAGAGCAGCGACGACGGGACACCGACGCTCGAGATGGATCGGTGTCCGGAGTGTGGAGCACGTCGCTTCGTTTCGAAACTCCTGGTGTACGAGGTGACGAGCTTCGACGAGGGCGGTGAACGAGAGTTCCGTCGGCAACACGTCCGGGCGGAGTTCGAGTACACCTGTAGCGAGTGCCAGACAACACTCCGGAGGCTGCCTGCGGATCGACGCGACTACTACGACGAGGTCAACGTCCTCGAAGCGGAACGCCGTGCAGCCCTTCGAGATCAACTTCAACAGTTGTGTCGCCGGGGCGGGCGACGACTCTGGACAACGAAGGCCTGGATTGGGATTCTACTCCTCACTGTCGTGGCGGCTTTGATCTGGCTGTAACTTCCAACCGAAGGCCTGTACGCAGTAGCACTTCGCTGGGGGAGTTACATCGCGAGGAGACGAGAGGGAACCCTGATCTGACTTATCCCTCTCCATCTACCCCGATTTCTCTATCGAATTGCATGAAGAACTCGTCCATGAAACCCTGCCGGGGCTGACCAAGGCGACGTCCTGGTGAAGTATACAACCTATCTAGACGCTCCTCCGCCCACTCCCGTAGTAGAGCGATATCAGAATGATCCGATGGAGGTGCTCCGGAAACTGAAGCGTCATCGATTACTGCGTATTTTTCGCCCATCCGGCCCGATCTCTCACCGACAATACAGGCTAAGCGAACGATACCACGTGCTCCAGTGGCTTCCAGCTTGTCTGCGTCGAAGAGCAATTTCGCTTCAAGCGTCTTTGGATCCGGAGAGCTAGACCGAATGCTATGGGCTCTGATACAGTGTTTGATTGCATCAATTTGGGCGGGGGTTACTGCTTCGGCTTGGAGCAGTTCCTCCGCTTTCACTGCGCCCCAAGCGTCGTGATCATCGATCTCACCCATCCGTTCTCGTGGGCGACCGATATCGTGTAGCCACGCTGCTGCAGATAGAATTTCGTCATCGACTGTCCGCTCACACTCATTTCCCAACCGAACGGCCAAGTCGCGCACCCGTTTGGCATGGAAACTATCGTGTGCTGGGAGGGCATCTTCGTAATAGGGCACCGACAACTTTCGAGCAAGGGGACCTAGTCTCTCCGTCATTGAAAACAGGAAGAAATCTACTCCAAGATAACATAGTAACTGTGGAACTCTCATACGGCACACGTACAGCTGAGACAGCATAGGAAACAGAGGTGCTTACTCTCGTTAGGGTCGTGATGGCAGCCGCAGTTCGTCTTCGACTTCGTAGAGGTAGCCTTTCAGGAGCAACTGCTCGATGTGCGCTCTCGCGTCGGCACGTTCGACGCCCTTCTCCATGAGATGATTGACGGCGTCCTCCCGGGTGAGAACCTCGTCGCTTTCCGCTGTGTCGAGGTACTGCTCGATGTGATCGAGTGCAGCTTCCTCGCCGGAGTTGATTGGCGTCCGCGACTCCCACATTGGTCCATATACGAGGACTACAGATTAGGAATTTCTGGTCGCCGTCACTAGACTATGACTCCCATCTGGTGCGTCACGCAGAAACGGCTACGTATCTTGGGCCGACTGATCGTCATCCCTCTCTGAGTCTATACCGTTGAGGAGCCGGACGCGTAATCGCTGGCCGTGTTCGAGATGGTCCGGTGGGTTCTCAAGCCGTAGCAGGAGCGTCCCATCGCCCGCATCAACGACGCGGGCGTCGATGTCGTGGCCTGTGATTGCCGATTCAATGCGGTCGAGACGGGCATCAATCCCCGACAGGACGGAATCGATATCCGGGTCACCGTCAGGTATTGGTAGTTCACCGGCCATCCCGTCGGTCATCACACGATCTGTGGAGGGCGCCGGACTGTCAGTCGCTTGCTGCGGAGCAGGTGTTTCACTCGACGCGTGCTCGGTGTGTTCTACTGAAAGCCGGTCACTGAGCGCTGTCAGATCAAGCCCCTCCGCGCCGAGATCAACCTCGTCGAGCCGCGTTACCGTCAAGAGCGGTAGCTCCGCGTCCGCAATCGCGTCGCCAAGCACTCCGCCCATCGTGGTCGTCCCGGACTGCACCCGACGCTTCGTTGACTCCGTCACCCACGGTGGCGGTGTCCAGCCCGAGTCGTCGAGGAGCGTGTAGCAGTCCGTGTCATCAGTGGCCCAGACGAAACTGGCGTACTTGTCCTTGTACTGGTTCGCAGCAGCGCCCTGTTGATGTGTGATCACCACGTGGACTGGAGAGAGCGCCTCGACGACGTCGTCGATCGTGTGCGGTGCGGGGTGATTGCTGAGCGAAAAGTGGTGGGTCGTACACGCCGCACTCGTTACGGGGGAACTCCCGCCGTTGATGAGCTGAACGAGCGTTGCACCGGGATCGTCCGCGACCGTCTCGAAGAGCCGCTTGGCACTCCCATCGATCGGTACCTCTGGCCCTGCAATCGTCACCCCATCCGATTCCAACACTGTCGACGGGTCAGCAAACTCGGGGGTCGTCGCGACGTTCGGGACGCTGTACTCAAGCCGGTCGTAGAGCTTTGCCACGTGGCCAACAAGCCTGATCGAAAGCCGTTCGTCCCACTCCTCGGCGAGATGCCCGAGGAGATACGCCACCTGCAGCCCGGTTAGGCCACTGGCTGTCGCGAGTACGGTCGAGCCGGCCCAGACGCGTTCACAGATCGTTCCGACAGCATCGGTGAGGGTCGCTTCGAAGTCCTCGCTCGTGGCGGCCGTCAGGACAAGAACGTCGACATCCACAGGGAGATCGAGGTCGAAGCCTGGGTAGCCAGCAGCACGACGGGTCGTGAAATCACCAGTGACGAGGATTGTTCGCCGCTCGTCGTCGGCAGTGACCTCGAAGAGAAAGCCCGCAGCACCCGGCGTGTGGCCAGCTGGAACGGGATGGACGCGGAGACCGGGAACAATCTGTGTCCATCCGTTGATTGCCTCCAGCTGGTCGAGCACGCGCTCCGTATTCGAGAGGTCGTAGTGGTCCGCGCCAGCCGCGAAAACGTCTTCGAGGATGGTGGCCGTATCGGTAGCGGCATACACTGGCGCCCCATGCGTGAGGGTGTCGCCGAGTGAGTGATAGTGGTCGAGATGAGCGTGCGTGAGACAGACCGCCGTGAGATATTCGTTGGCGTCCTCGTCGAGAAGCTCATCGATTGCGACGTTCTGTCCAGCATCGACCAGCACGCAGACCGTCTGGTCGGGAAGTAACCCATCAATCCGGAGGACAACCGACTCGCGCCCGGAGTACGGGTTCGCGTGCTGGAACTGGATCTCCATCGATGTCTC
Source organism: Halomarina litorea (assembly GCF_024227715.1). Lineage (NCBI taxonomy): Archaea > Methanobacteriati > Methanobacteriota > Halobacteria > Halobacteriales > Natronomonadaceae > Halomarina > Halomarina litorea. The sequence goes on from NZ_CP100450.1 coordinate 15,822, forward strand.
CCTCTTCAGAGTCCGTCATTATATATCATCACCACGACGGTGGACCAAACCACCGTGCAAGGCTGAAACATGAGGTGGGACGGCCGAGTCGGAGGCCTGTAGCGAGTCCTTCTGGATTCCGATATCGTTAGTGAGGTTTATCGGCGCCAGGAGGCGTGAGGCACACTTACGACTGTGCCTCGCGTGAGTTCTTATGACTGGTCCTGATATACTCGACGACACTAGAGACGATCACGAGCGACTTGAAACCGAACTCCTCGCACAAGACCGGGATGCAGTCCGGGTGGCGACGGCGGACATCGACGAGACGATGGCGCGACAACTCGTCAGTGACCTCGTCGACGACGGGGCCGTGACGGCGGTCGCCGAACAACGAGTGCTGGTTCACGAACCAAGTGGCGAAGCCTTTGACTCGATTCTACAGCTCGCTGTCTTCCATCGTGGCTGGTCGGCTGCCCGCGACACCGGCGAGGCGGACGAGTGATGCAGCAGACGCTCTCCGGGTGTGCCTTCTGTGAGGCAGTACCCGGGTCCGCGGCAGGCACGGCGTATACATGGGGGAAAGACGAGCGAGTCACCCACCAGATCTGCGTCGACTGTGCCGTCCAAGAGCATCCCGATCCCGACGAGCGGGATCACCACGCCTGTGATAGCTGTGGCCTCGTCGTCGACGCGCTCACTGCGCTCACGCGATTCCGTGTTGAACTCGGGCATCTCGAAGGGCCGGTGCAGCTGTGTACTCGCTGTAACCCCGGTGGCCCCGCGACGTACTGGACACGGGACCTCGAGACGCACGTCGTCGATGAATAGCCCGCCCGGCCCACCACCCCCAGTCAATCAGCGAGAACGAACTGGCTTAAAAATACGTCGATACATCTAATACACACAGCGACAAAGCAATACACATGCCCATCGACATCGAGACGTTCGAATCCTCTCCCGAGGACCGCCTCCAGCACTCCGGGGAGACGAACGCCGATCGCGTGATGCGATTCCTCGCCGCACATCCCGATCAGGCGTTCACACAGAGCGAGATTCAGGATGCGACCGACGTGAAAGCCGGGAGCATCAGCGTCGTCCTCTCTCGACTCGAAGATCGGGGTCTCGTCCGGCACAAGGGCAACTACTGGGCGCTCGGTGAAGCCGACGACGTCGCCGCGTATGCCAGCATGCGCGAGAGTACGCGGGCGGCCAACGACCGCTTCGGCGAGGAAGACATGGACGAGTGGTTGGAGCACGCCGTCGACGACGAGGATGAGGCGACTGAATGAGTTACCAGCGCGGGGATGTCGTCTGGGGACCCGATCCGTTCAAGTCGGGTGAAAACCCGCGTCCGTGGCTGATCCTCAACAACGACAGCCATCCGTTCGGTGATGAGGAGTACATGACGGTCACGCTGACGACGACGCCCCACGATGAAGGGGTTCCCCTCGAAGACGGCGACTGGGTTGAGGGTGGGATGCCCAGGCAGAGCTACGCCTCGCCGTGGGCACTCGCGTCGCCGAAGCACGCCGCGATCGTCCGACGGCAGGGTCGCCTCGAGGAATCGTTCGTCCAAACCGTCGTCGACGAGCTTGAGACCTATCTCGAGGCACCGACCGAAGAATAACCGACCGAATCACGACCAAGCTTGACGACCCGTACGATCTCTGAGAGGGGACTGGGAATCCCGATCGCGTGTCGGCCAATAGTGTTCGTTACGGGACGACCGCCGGCTGGTTTCTGAAGACCTTGGAACGTTGACCGAGAGTACCATCTCCGAAAGCCCTCGGCCGCTCGGCATCCCGCGACCCACGCTGCGCTCCTCGTTTCACTCGGTGCTTACGGGGTCGGGGGACGACCGAGGGCGGCCTCGCCCTTTCTAAGTCCACCAGGATGTCGGCTGTGTCACTGAGCGTCGAGAGTGGTTGAACGGTGTTTTTCTACGGCCCGCCCCGCTCGCCGCTGCCGCCCTCCGCGTCGCTCGCGACCGACCATTCCGGGCGTGCGGGCGCTCTCCGCACCGCCCGCGCCCGTTCCGGGCTAAAGTGCATGTGCCCTCGACGCCAGCGGGTAAGCGCGAGGGGTTGCGCCCCTTGCGGGCTTTCGCGTTCCAGGGCTTGGTGCCGCCTGCGCTGTCGCGCGCCACACCGCGGCGCGCGTTCTCGGCGACAGTCGCCCTGGACACGGACCCGCAGTCCGGGCCGGACACGACCGGGCATATCGATATCTGACCTGCCCTCTACTGACCACGCCGATAGGGTTTTTAGCGCCTGCAATGGGTGCAGGCGCGGTTTGAACACGCCTGCATAGGAGCTAGGTGATTTCTGATGGAACAACACCACCAGCGACAGGCGTATCGTCACTCAGAGGAGGATCGACAAGATGGCGGTTGACCTTGGCCGGGTTGAGCAGGCGGAAGACGAACTGGAGCAGTGGTTGGTCGACCAAGCCGAAGCGGGTGTTCCCGAGATCGTTCTCGTCGGACTCCTTCATGACTACGCCGACGACATCGAACAGCTCGGGTACGTCCCACGGATGTGGGGACGCAACGACCGATGATACACCCCGACTTTCGTGCTGTGTTTTTTGCGCCCGTAACGGGCGGGGGCGCGACGTGATCGGGCCTTCACCAGAGAGGAATCACACATGAGACGAACGAATACCTTCGATATCGTTCCCCGGTCCGAGACGACAGAAGAGATTCTCGTACGGGTGCTAGACGCCTCGGCAAGCCTCTGGAACACACTCACCTACGACCGCCGACAGCAGTTCTTCGAAGGAGAGAGTGTCTGGGAGTGCGATGGCTACTACGACGAGTATGTCGACGTACTCGGCGGTGCGACGACCCAGCAGATTGCCCGCGTGAACGATACCGCGTGGCGGTCCTTCTTCGAGCTTCTCGACGAGCCAGAATACGATCCGAGTCCCCCCGGCTACTGGGGAAATCGAGACGATGGCCGAGAGCTGCGAACCTACATTCGAAACGACGCATACACGCTCCAGTGGAACGAGCGCTCACGACTGGAGATACCCATCGGAATGGACCTCAAAGACGAGTACGGGTTCGGGATGTACGAGCGGCTTCGGCTACCGGTTCGGGGCGATCCAAAGTGGTGTGGAGACGCTGGCCGCCTCGAAATCTCGTACGACTCGGTCGAAGAGACGTACCGTGTGCATCAATCCGTAACCATCGACGACGTCGAAGAGAGCAGATCAGATGGCTCCGAGTCCGCTGCACTCGATCTCGGTGCGAATGTGCTCGTCGCCTGTACGACAACGACCGGGGAGCAGTATCTCTACAGTGGACAAACCCCGTTCGATCGGTTCCGAGAGACGACTAACGCTATCGCCAACGCCCAAGCGAAACTCCCCGACGGACAACACTCCAGTCAGCGAATCAAGCGTCTCTATCGCAAGCGCTCTCGACGGCGCGATCATGCGGTGAACGCGCTCCTCCGTGACGTAGTTGAACGGTTAGACGAAGCTGGTGTTACAACGCTCTACCACGGCGATCTCACCGGAGTGCTCGGTGAGTACTGGTCGGTGGAGGCGAATCTCAAAGCACGGACCTTCTGGGCGCATCGGCAGTGTATTGATAGACTCGGATCAGTCTGTGAAGAGTATGGAATCGACGTAGAAGCAATCTCGGAGGCGTGGACGTCCCAGACCTGTCCAGAATGTGGCGAACGGGACCGAACACGCCGGCATCGAGAGACGCTCACCTGTCCGTGTGGTTTCGACGGCCACGCCGACCTCGTTGCTTCGAGAACATTACTCGAACGAGCAACGAACACAACAGTCAGGCCGACGGCACGGCCCGTGCGGTTCCAGTGGGACGATCACCAGTGGTTTCCCGTTGAGGGTGCCGCAGTGTCGCCCAACGAATAGCGCACAGACCCGCGAGGTGCCGCCGTAGCGTCCTTGACGCTAGCGAGCGGACGCTTCCATTGTGTGGAGTGGATGTCGACCCGCTGGACGCTTGCATTACTCGGACGTACTCCAAGTACAGCTCTATCTCCAGAATAAGGCTACTGACTAGAGAAGGCTGTATCACGCGGACACAATGGACTTATGACAGTACGAGATGGACAAGAGAGCATGTCTCTGTTGCCCTCCACTGACGACGTGACTGCCGAGCAAGAGGGCGACATACGAGTTCTCGGTGTGGATGAAGATGAGACAGCAAACGTGTTTGAGGCCCTTTCGTCGGAAACGGCGCGGCGTATCCTGACTGCAATTTACGACGATCCGGCACCTCCATCTGAACTTGCTACCCGACTCGATCTGTCCCTGCAGAACGTCTCCTACCACCTCGACAATCTCGAAGAGGCAGGCGTGGTCCGTGTGGCTGATACCCGGTACTCAGAGAAGGGCAAAGAGATGAACGTGTATGCACCCGCAGACGACCCCGTCGTCGTCTTCGTCGGCACCACGGAACGTAAAACGGGACTCCTCGACCTACTGAAGCGGCTCGTCGGCGCGACGGGGCTTCTGTTCCTCGTCTCTGCTTTCCTGTTTGTCTTTCAGGCATTTGGACAGCCAGGTGGTGCAGGTGATACGCCGACGATTCTGGAACTCCTCTCCTTCCCGGGACTGGAGTTCCTCCTCGGGGGACTGTTCGTCCTTGGACTGGTCGTCCTGTGGTGGGCCCGGAACAGGTAGATGGTCGACATCCTCATCTGTCAAAATTAATTTTGGCCCAAACATCGTACTAAGGGCCCTGGTGGTCAACTGACGTGTATGTCACGTACCTCAACGCAATCGATCGTAACAAGAACCTCGATTATCGGCGGCTTGGTTGGTGGACTGGTCCACGCAGGTGTGGCTGTTTTGCTCTGGAATCGTTGGTTCGATAATCTGTGGGAACTGCTCATGACCAAACCACTCAATGGAGCGTATATCCTCCTTGGAATGTTTCTCCTTGGATTCGTTCCAGTCCTGTTTTACGTTGGTGAGAAGGTCATCTCACCTGCCATCATCGTCGCTGCATTCCTGCTCCTTTCAGGATTCGGCTCGTGGCTAGCGGGCCCTGTTCGTCCACCATCTGCTGTGCCGACACCATTTGCTCTGTATATCCTCCTCTGGGTGGGCGTCGTCGCTCTTGCGGGTGTCACAGGGAGGCTGGAATATCGCCGTAAGCAACGAGCCGCAAGCGCGTGATACTGGCCACTTCGGGAACGACACGCCGTCCTGTCCGATAGGGCTCCCCAGCGCAGGAAATGAAATCTCTACGTAGCGGCTGTTTTACGAGCGATAGCATCTGACCGACAGGATTTCAACAAAGCCAGCCGAATCGGTAGGTACTGCTGACCGACATCCCAATTGAGTTTCAGTAGCACATCGGACTAAACTGAAATATGTCTCTTCTACCATACTCTGACACAGACGTTGACGCTCGCCAGAAAGGAGAGATTCAGGTCCTTGGGATGGACGATGAGGAAACGAACGAGGTCTTGAGCGCGATCTCGTCCACGACTGCCCGTAAAATCCTCACTGAGGTGTACACCGAACCAGCGACACCCTCAGAGATCGCAGATCGGACTGGCGGTTCGGTGCAGAACGTCTCGTATCATCTCACGAAGCTCGAAGACGCAGGAGCGATCGAAGTCGCTGATACTAGATATTCGGAGAAGGGTCAAGAGATGCGGATCTATGGACCTTCAGACGAGCCGATTGTCCTGTTTGTCGGAACCGAGGAACGTCAAGCTGGACTCCTGTCACGGCTGAAGCAACTCGTCTCCGCTGTTGGAGTTGTGATTGCGACAAGCTTCGCCATCGGCATCGTCGTTGATGATTCAATGCTATTCGGAATCCAGATGAACGCATCGGCTGGACAAGTAACCGGCTTCCCGCTGGCGATTGGTTTCCTTATCGGCGGCCTGTTCAGTCTTCTTCTGGTGGGTCTATGGATCGGGTGGAACTGGTACTCGAACAGAGAGAACGCTCAAAATTCGATATGAGCGTACTCAATCGTTATTTCGTTCCCAGCCCTCGTCACGTAACATGCCCTCCACTGCCAACAGATTGCTTTTTGGATCCCGACCTAACCATTCGAAAGCCGGGGTCGGAATTTCGATCGGCCTCTTCGTCTTGTTCTTCGTCAGTTCCAGCGTGCTGAACCTCCAACCATACCTCACACAGATTCCGTTTGAGATTCTCATTGGAGGTGTCTCGCTCGTCATCTGTTCGGGGATTGCGTGGTTCGCATACCAGAACGATGGGCTCGTAATCGCGTGGCTCATCGCATTCAGTATCCCCTTCGCAGTATATCTCGAAGGATTTCTTGAATCGGGAACGAGCGACCGTGTTGCCGATGCTGTGCTATCGGCGGGCGTGATCGGTCTAGTCTATGCCGTAATAGTCGGAACTCTGGGATTTGCTGGCGGCGTTGCTGTTCGGCGAATTGTAAAACCCAGCGGGTGAAATCGGCCTGTGTGCAGATCTCACTCTCTGTATCTATCAATAGTCGATTTTGGATTGCTAAGAATGAATTATTTCACTCGCTGGCACCAATCGCGTAGATCCGTCCATCAGCGATTCCGACGTAGCACATTCCGTGTGCCAGTGTGACTTCAGTATCCATGATGTAGCCCGCCATCCCGATGTCGGGGACTGTGATCTCGAGGTTCCACGCTTGGCTGTCACTCGTCTCGTAGGCAACGACGGAGTCGTTCCGCGGCACGACCACGCCACCGTCACCGGCGGCAGGGGGTTGGTTGTCCCCACTCTCGGCCGACCGCCAGCGAATCGCCCCGTCCGAGATATCGATTGCAACGAGCCCTCCGTGATACGTATTCACGTACGCAGTATCTCCTGTGACCGCTGGTGAGGGTATCGCGTTCCCGTAGTCCTCGTCGACGACGGTTGTCCGCCACAGTACGGTTCCATCAGCGGTATCGGCGGCGACGAGTTCCTCGGCAATGCCCGGGACGTACAGACGGCCCTCGGCGACCGTCGGTGTGCCCTGAATATCCGGACAACACTCGTCAGGTGTGGCGATCTGTTTGCTCCACTGTCTCTCACTGGTCGTCGCATCAAGTGCTGCAATACGTCCGTCAGTTAATCCGACGTAGACGCCGTCGTGGTCCGCACAGATCGCTGTGTAGCACTCCCCGTCGATAGGTGTGCGCCACTGTTGGGTGCCATCCAGCGTGTAGGCGTACACCGCGTTGTCCTCGTCTCGCGTCGCCAAGTAACAGGTTCTGTCCACGACTGCTGGCGAGCCAGTCACGTCCGGAATCGTCTCCGTCCACTGGATCGACCCGTCGTCGCGGGCGAGGGCAGTCAAGGCCGCCTGCTCGTAGTCCGGACCACGCGTGACGGCCAGGAGTGTGTCGTCCGCGAGTGCGAGTCCGACTGCACGGCCCGTTTCAAGTTGCACATCTAGTTGCTGCTCGCCGGATTCAGCATCGAACCCTGCAAGGTAGACGACCGAATGCTCAGCGTCATCCGGTGACTCGACATAGGCGAGGTAGACACGCTCCGGGCCGACGACCGGGGCCGTTGCGCCATGTGGGTCGTTCCCCGGCCGCCGAAGCCAAGCGACGTCGACGTCGCCGTGTGGGACTGTGGAGGCCGCGTGGCCGGTTCGGCCGCCATCGTGTCCTTCCATCAGCCAGCGACCAGACGTCGTGTAGCTCGCGGTGTACGCGTCGTTCGTGAACGGCTTCGGCACCGACTCCCCACCTGAGAGGCCGGGGACGTTCGGGGCGGTACATCCGGTTAAACTCAGTAGACTCCCGGCAGCTACAGTCTGGTGGAGGAGCTGGCGACGCGTCAGCGGGACCATATGATCAGTGGTCAACGCTGTGTCAAACGTCTTCCGGAGAGACAAACAGCTGCTAGCGTTTGGTGCGGTCACCTCGAAAGCCCCCGAACGCTCGACGGCCGCGTCTCGCTGCGCGCCTCGTTCCTGCGGTGCTTGCGTCGTCGGGGCACGTCGAGCGTCCGTCCCCTTTCAGTCCCACCCGGGGTCTGTTGCGGAGTCAGCGCGCCCCACGGTTGGGCGGTGTGGTACTCTACGGCCCGCACCGCTCGCTGCTGCCGCCCTCCGCGTCGCTCGCGACCGACCATTCCGGGCGGGCTTCCGCTCCAGTAGGTGCGGTTCCTGCCGGGCTAAAGTGTATGTGCCCTCGACGCCAGCGCTTCACCCGTTCGGGTCCTTCGGACCTCGGCACAGCCGACCGCGACGGACGTGGTTGCGTCGCGGCGAACGGGGAATGCGCTGGGCGCTCGCTCCGGGCGGGTCGGCGCGCGGTGCTGGTTGGGGCCACCTCATGCAGGCGCGCTCTCGCTCGCGCCCGGTAGGGCGCTCGCGAAGGCGCGAGCGAGAGCGCGCAGATGGTTCTGTTGGTCGGTGTCGTCGGAAAACCGCGATGTAATGGCATCGCGGTGTCGGCACGTGAGCGCCTTCGTCGGAAATCACCTTGTGAGTGATTCCAATGTCAAGTAAGAACGTTACCACTGATGTAGTTTCGGTCGATGAACAGGCATTCGAAAAGGCGGACGAAGCAGCGGTCGACGAAGACGGCTTCGAGGTCGTCGATGAGACGCCGGAGTTCCAGGCAACGGTGCAGATGGAGGTGCAGGCAAAGGTCGATGCGAACCACCCGGACGGAATGGTCGACACCAGTGACGAGCGGATCTATGGGGCGACCCTCGAACAGGAAGAGCGCATTCAAGGGCGGGAAGCAGAGCTGGAGCGTATCAGTGCCCAGGCAGAGCTGGGGACGCAAGACGGTCGGGAGAAGCGGACGCGAGACATCGCAGCGAAGCGGAGTGCTGATCGGCGTGCAGCGTTCCAGAAGCGGGCGGCGAGCGTGAGCCCGATGGCTGACCCGGAACGAGGCGATCCCCGTGCAGAACTCACGCAGGAGCAGTTAGCGGCGGTGAACAAGCAGTCGATGCGGCTGGCGGAGAAGCTGGATGGCTGGTCGCGAGCAGCGATTGGTCGGCGGCTGGGTGAAGCCGTGGTCGGTGGAAAAGACCTGATGAGCGCGGTCGTCGGGGTGTTCGAGGAGTTACAGACGGCGCCGGGACAGGTGGTCCCCATCGGGAAGCTCGAGGACGTCGATCGCAAAGAGGTGAGCATCGAAGGTACTGTGACGGTACTTTGGGAGCCGTCGAGTGCAGCCATTTCCCAAGTAGGCCTCATCGAGGACGACAGTGGGAAAACGAAGTTCACGAGCTGGAAAGCGTCGGATGCCCCCTGGATCGAAGAGGGTGAGCGCGTTCGGATTCACGGGGCAGCGAAGAACTGGTACAACGGGCGTGTCTCAGTAGCCGTCACTGGATGGTCGACCCTGCATTTCCCTGAGCGCGGCCGCTGGTGGGAATAGCCGGAGCAACGCACCCCTTTTTTGCTGGTGTGAAGCGGTCACCGCCACCTCCCACCACCTCCACGGTCCGGGCTGCTCACGGCGCTGGGAGCGCCGTTTCGCTGCCGGGCTTTCGCCACAGAGTGAATCCCTTGCTTGCTGTCCTACTGGAGGTTTGTTTGCCCCAGAGTGGCTGAGGGGCGTCCCGAAGAACGCATCGTCCCCTCGTGAACATCATGGCTACCAGAGAGATCTACGAAACTAGCTTCGACGAAGACGTCCAGACAGAGCCAAGCGCCAACCAGTGTCCCGAGTGTGACGGCTGGGTCACTACAAACTCGGTCGAAACGGTCTGTGAGGACTGTGGACTCGTGATCGACGAGAATCGAATCGACCACGGGCCTGAATGGAGAACCCACGACCAACACGAGCGAAAACGAACGGGGGCTCCACTCACAGCAGCACGTCACGACCGGGGACTGTCAACGGAGATCGGTCGCAAAACCGATGCGAACGGCAACGAGCTCTCCGGTCAGAAGCGACGTCGAGTGGCTCGAATGCGCCGCGAACAGTCTCGCGGGCGATTCCAGTCGAAGGCCGAGCGAAACCTCGCACACGGCCTGGGTGAAGTTCGGCGAATCGCGAGCGTTCTCGAGTTCGCAGAATCGGTTCGTGACCAGGCGTGTCAGCTGTTCCGAAGCGCTCAGAACGAAGACCTGCTTCGAGGCCGATCAATCGAGGCGATAGCGGCAGCAAGCGTCTACGGGGCCTGTCGCTGTAACGGCCACTCGCGGCTACTCGACGACGTCGCCGACTCGGCACGCGTCGAACAATCGAGAGTCGCGAATGCGTACAAGACGTTGAATACAGAACTCGGACTACCGACCCAGCCTGTTCGACCGAGCGATTTCATTCCCCGCCTCGCGTCAGAACTGGATGTTCCAGCGGACATCCGACAGCGAGCTCGGAGATTGGCTGAACAGTCGGAATCGACAGGAGCCGCGTCGGGCGTCAAACCGTCGGCATTCGCAGCCGCCTGTCTGTACAAGGCGGGTCAGGAAAAGGGACGATGGCTGACGCAGACGGAAGTCGCGGAGGTGGCGAGCGTTACTGCAACGACCATCCGGTCGCATCGCGACACGCTGAGCGAATTGGCGGTTTAGACTGGCCAAGTAGGAAGCGAAGGCGTCCCACTCTCCCAGCGAATTGTCTCTACCGCCGCCGGGAACTGCTGCAGTCGGTCATCGAGGACGGCGAGTGGATGCGCATCGAGAAACGTCACACCATGCCGATCGATGGGCGTGTCTTCGTAATTGAGCTGGATGTGGCAGGGTCCAAGATCTGGATGGTCGGCGTCCTGGTGGAAGCCGAGCATCAGATTCCGCTCCGGTTCGACCCAGTTGATGCGGTAGTATTCGTGGCCGACACCGGCAGGGTACCAGAATCGAATCTCCAGTCGTGCGGCCGCCGCGTCGTAGGAGTCACTCAGGAACGTCGTCGGGTCAACATCCGCGATGACGTACCGGGGTCGTCGTCGAGACGGGCGATAGCGCACGTCCTCACACCCAGCCTGCCTCGTCAATCGGTCGTGAACGTCGCGGAGGAGGGTGCGCTGTGTATAGCGGTCGCGGCCGGCGAGAAAGATCATGCTGTGTGAGGAGAGGATTAGCTCGTGGCGCGGTCAGCCACGTCGGTCATCTGTTCGCGGGCGGCTTCGACATCCGAGTAGAGTTCGAGGGCGTGCTTGATGAGGCGGCGGTCCTCCTCGTTCTCGCGCCAGAACGCGATCACGTCGCGGCGTTCGCGAAGCTCGGCACTTGTGAGGTCGCCGTCGGCGAGCGACTGTTCGAGGTCCTCCCATGTCTCGACGTCGTAGGTCGCTTGCCACTCCTCGATCTCCTCTGTGATCGCGGCCAATTCGTTGCGAAGCTCCTCACGTGAGTTCTCCTCGATGAGCGTGCGGATTTCCTCGAAGAGCAGTCGTGTGTAGTCCGGCTGATAGCGCGTCGTCTCGCCGGCCTCAACGCGGCGCAGCTGCCCCTGGTCGACGAGCGCCTGGAGCTCCTCGTTGGTCGTGCTCCAGGCGGCGTCGGCCTGTTCGCTGATCCAGTTGACTGATCGGGGTTCGCGAAGTGTCTCGGCGACCGCCCGGATGCGTTCGCGGGCGCTCATCGACTCGGTCCACGACTGGACCCCATCTCGCGGAGACTCGGACATACTGGGCACCTCTTGCAACAGTGTTCGTGCCTAGCTCTCATATATGTTTGTATCTTCGCGTATAACCGAGAAGTGGTCGCAAGCACGGTCACCCTGACGTTGAAATACCATCCCGGCAGAACCTACGAGCCAATCGATGTACAACCGATATTCTGACTTCGAGGAACTGCGGCCGACCGGCGAGGCGTCCCACATTCCAGACGAGAAGCTCAACGAGGGCTGCGACGGCAACCCCCGGCGGCAACGCGTCGCGACGACCACGGGAGGCTATCCCGACGAACCATCGGCCATCGGTGCGGAGTGCCAGTCCTGTGGCGCATCGATACCTGCCAGCCAGACGAAGTGCCGGTTCTGCCTCACGAATCATCTCGGAGCGTCCACCGACAACCAGCAGCCTGCAGACACCGAGTGGACACTGCTTCACGTCGTCCAGCTGCTCGTCGAGGCCTCGACCGCCTATCACGCCCTCGCGAAGGGCGCTGCGGCAGCGACCCTTCTCGCAAAGCCCGACAGGGATCCAGCCGTCGATGACTGCCAGCTACTCTACGATTTCGACGACACGCCTGCTGCGCAACTGACCGACGAGTGGCCCTCGCTTCCTGATGCCGTACGGGCGACCTCCGAGCGTGGTGACCGGCTCCTTGCGGTGGCTCGTGAACGGACTCCCTGGACTGAGCCGACCGAGACGCCACGTGGAGACGCGCACACGACGTTCCTCTACGACGAGGAGGGCCACAGCATTCGCGACGGAAATCAGCTTACAGGCATCCTCGAGTGCGCCGAGAACGACGTCTGGTTGGTGCCAGCGATTGCACTCCAGCGTTCCGTCAACGACGAGCACTCCGAGAGTGGTCACCCCAACGTTCCCTCGAAAACGCGGCTTGACTGTCGCGGGTGCGACCGAACGACTATGCATCAGTTCCATGAGTTCGAGTCTATCCCAGATGACAAGTGGTCTGGCCAGCCGATGTGGGAGTGCCAGGTGTGCCAGTCACCTCGTCACGGACCGAATCCTCGGTAGGATACCCGACAGAACAACACCTTAACCAACGTGGCTTGCATGCACCCGACGGCGTTGGTTAAGACTGGGTCAGGACCTGGCGGCAGACATCAACGACCTCGGCTCATTTTTCTGCGCCGGGAGTCGGCGAGGCGCGCATAATGGACCCACGAGACACACCTGGATACCGACTGCATCGCGCTCTGAGTAACCTCAACAGCATCGATCTCGACCAACTGGATGACCCCGACCGAAAACGACTCGCTGAAGCGACGACGCTTCTGGAACAGGTGGGACTGCTCACCCGACCCGGTGCTTCGGAAGAGAGTGACGCCACCGTCGACTCCTGAGGATATCCACAGCCGCGAAACGGTGATCCCACTTCTCGCCACGCCGGGTTTGTCACCCCCCAAAGGGGTGCGAGGGCAGGAAACCGCCCTTGAGTACAACCAATGGCAACACTCCAAGCTGCGACGACGTCGACCGGTGCGATCGTATCGAACCCACAGGCAGTCCGCGAACTCTGTGAGAGCCACTGCTTCGGGACGCTCGACTGGGAGGTTACCGAAGGCGGAGAGCTCACCATCTGGGGGTACGACGACTTCGAGGTGTATGAGGCGCGAGAAAACGGCCTTCCGGACTACGAGGGCGGCATCGTGACCCACGAGTTCCTCCGGACGCTTGCTGACCATCTCGAGCCAGACGAGGAACTCGACATCCAGACTGCTGGGTTCACGAAATGTCGCTTCCCGGTCCTGGCGAAGCGGTACGTCGTTCGCGACGGCGGGGTCTCCCACGCCGACCTCAGGTCCCTCGACCCGATCGACGAGTAGAGTTGTTCGTCCCCCCGGGAGGGGTGCGGGGCGTTCCAGTCGCAGTCGCCCCGTGAGGTGATTGCTCGATGGGCCACCGCGCACTCGTTGCGTACGAACGCACAGACGGACAGTACACGCTCCATTACTCTCATTGGGGCGCAGCGAACTTGAAGCTCAAGCACCGAATCTCGGCTGAGTCGCCGTTCGGTGGCGACGACACCGACTCCAAGTGGGCGAAACAGCTACTCGCAGAGTTGGCCGATGGCCTCGAGGCAGACGCCGTCGACGGCTACCTCGCCGCCGAGGATCGACCGTCGACGGTCGTCGAGCCGAAGCCCCGTGCCACCGGGCTCACCCTCGACGAGATCGTCGCTGACCACCTCGACTACCTCCACCACGAGGCGTTCTTCGTGGTGTCGACGACGTTCGAGGTGACTGCATACCGGACGCTGTGGTTCGGCCTGCAGTACGACTCGGAGACGGTCGAACAGGGAGAATCAGTCGGGAACGGCGCGCTCGCGACGGTACGCTGGTACGACGGCGAGCCGGTCGGCGACGGCCACCTGCAGGGACAGTTCGCAGCCTTCAAAGACGTCGTCGGCGACATGCTCGACAAGGGCGTCTTCACGCCGTCGACGGCGAGGCAGTACCTGAAACGGAAACTGGCCGAGCGGGTCGGAGACCGGCAGGAGCTACTTATCCCGACAGAGGAAGCAACATTCGAAAAGGCGAGCCTGAACCACTCAGAGGACGAGGACTCCGTGGGATCACTCAGTCGCTAATAGTTTTTCGAGGCCGAAGTGAAGACCGGACGCATATCAGCCACGGACATATGACGGGAATGGTAATCTGTAGCAGAGATATCCCTCCAAGCCGTTTGATTGAGGCGCGATCTCACACATACACAAGCAATTTGGTAGCCGACTATCACTCTTAGGTATGGATGGAATCGGAATTGTCGAGCGAATCTTCACTGCTCCTGAGCCCGAAGTCGAAATGGCCGAGCGCAGTGAAGTTGAGGCCGTCACCGGAAGTGGCCTTCGGGGTGACAGATATTTCCGTGATATCGAAACCGGGACCTTCGTCGAATGGGAACCGGACGAGAAACGCCACGATGGGTACGATTTGACGTTGATTGAACAGGAGGCGGTTACAGCTATCGAACGTGAAGCGGGAATCGATCTCGCACCGGGAGAACACCGACGGAACATCGAAACCAGTGACGTCGCACTCAATCATCTCGTTGGACAACGATTCAGAGTCGGCGACGCCATCTGTCGAGGGGATCGTCTGTGTGAACCATGTAATCACTTGCAGCGCATCACGCAAGATGGCGTATTGCAGGCCCTCACTCACCGCGGAGGACTCCGAGCCAACGTTCTTGAAGGAGGAATGATCCGCCCCGGAGACGACATCGAACCGCTCGAATAATCCGTACGCTTTCGTTTGGAAATGGGTCGGGTTCGCACTTATAGCAGTCACGACCGGTTCTCAGCCCACCAACTCACGAACCGAGACGATTGGGGGAACGCGTGTCTATGGAAGCGCTGTCCGGAGATCCTCGCAGAGGTCGTCAGCGTCTTCGAGGCCAACCGACACCCGGACTAGTGTCTCCGGAATCGCCGCTGTCGCCTCGCCATGGCCAATCTCGTCGGGAATCATCAACGACGGCACCTCGATAAGACTCTCGACCCCACCAAGACTGGCTCCCGGTGTGAACACCTCGAGCCCCTTAATGAACGCTTCGAGCTCGATAGCTGTGCCGTCGAACTCGAAGGACAGCATCCCGCTGTACCCCGACATCTGCTCACTTGCAAGCTTGTGTTGCGGATGACTCTCCAATCCCGGATAATCCACTCGAGCCACCCTATCGTGGCTTTCAAGGAACTCCGCGACTACCATCGCGTTCGCCTCGTGGTGTTCCATCCGCGCCGGCAACGTCTTCACCCCTCGGGCAACCAGATAGCAGTCAAACGGCGAGAGCATGTTCCCAAGCCCAGTCCGCTGGGCAAACGCCAACTGCTCAAAGACTCCGTCATCGTTGGTGATAACGGCACCGCCAATCGAGTCGGAGTGCCCGTTGAGATACTTCGTCGTGCTGTGGACGACGATATCGGCACCCAATTCGAGCGGGGCTTGGAAGTACGGACTCCCAAAGGTACTGTCCACCCCGAACAAAATACCGTAGTCATTGGCGATATCAGCTACCGTCCGGATATCGCACAGTCGCATCAGCGGGTTCGTCGGCGTCTCGACCCAGATCAAATCGGTGTCGGAACCTACTGCTGCGGCCACGTTTTTCGGGTCACGGGCATCAACGAAGTCGACATTGACGCCGAGGTGGCCAGCAGCGAGTTCCGTGAGCAGCTTTTCCGTACCGCTATAGATGGAGTCTGAGGAGACGATATGGCCTCCAGGAGGAACCAGCGATAGCATCGTTGTCGAGGTGGCAGCCATCCCGGAGGCGAACGCCAATGCGTGCTCGCCACCTTCAAGGCGAGCTAACTGCTCTTCGAGGGCCGCCCGCGTCGGATTGCTCTCACGCGAGTAGTCGTGTTCATTCGCATACTCCCCACTCCCCCACTCGAATGTGGTCGAGAGGTGAATCGGCGAGACGACGTCATTCATTCCACTTCTCTGGGGGTGCGTCTCGGATTCAGCTGCGCCGACAGCGATGGTCGCAAATCGATTCTTGCCAAATTGGTCATCAGGTCGTGTCATACGTATCTCACCACAGGATTCACTCGGGAGGTGGTTGATGCCTCCGATACAGTTGGGAGTCTATTGGAGTGCTCTCTGTAGCGACCAATAGTTGTGGAGTTCCCGGCGAGACTAGCCAGAGATATAATTCCGAGATAGAAGTGGGTCTGCGAATAGTCAGTACCGAAGTGTTGTGTCCCAAGAGAGGAAGTGTCTTATTCGCCTAGGCGAGTGAACCGTAGTAATGTATCTTGTTACGTTCCGTCTTGATCCGGGGGAGTACGATGCGGAGTTTCACGAATTGAATGACGCGATACAGGCGGCTGCCGAGGATACAGAAGGGTATCTGGGGAAACGGACGTGGCATGCACCGGAGAGTGAGGAGATCCTCGTCGTTTACTACTGGGAGTCACTAGACGCCCTCGAGTCATTTGGCGCAGATTCAGACCACAAACGAGCGAAACAGCGGTGGACAGAATGGTACGATGCATACGAAGTCACCATTACAGAAGTGGTCGAGGCATACGGGACTGGGTTTGGTGACGACGCTGACCCGCCGAGGTAGAATATTAATGGTCTTGCTCTAGTGGTGAGATCCACAGACAGTCTGATAACCGCATTCTCAACATCCAGTACGGGGATTATCAACAGCCTCAGATAGCTCTACTTCGAGGCAGTTGCTGTTTTTCGAGGGCTGGAAGGACTGAGCCCTCATGGGCTCGTGATTCCATGACCGAGGAACTAGCCGACGATCCGTTCCACGACTGCAAGTTGGACCCCGATGTGGTTCTTGGGACACAGACCTTCGAAAACGTCCTGTTCACCGACGACACAGAGACGCCAGTGAACGTGCTGACCGGCGAGACACCAGCGCATTCGCAAGCGACCGTCGAGGAGGCGAAGGCGTTCGCAGCGAGTATCGACACCGACACGCCACAGATTGCGCTCCCTGCGTCGATCGAGGCGCAGGTTGAGACCGCGAGCAAGCCCTACACCGCAGCTGCGTTCTTCCACTTCAAGGCGACTGGTTCACTCAAACTCCATCGAGCCTACCACGCCGCCAACGAATCGGATGCATTCACAGTTACGTTCGAGGCAGACTACGAGTCTGGAGACCTGACGATCACCGTCGAGCGGATGGAGGACTCCTGAAAAAGGGAGTATTGAGTTCGTTTTTGTGCGCCGGCGAGGGGTGCCGGCGCAGTCCGGAGCGCGAGAAAATACCCGGAACGTCGGCGTAGCGAGGGATTTGAGATGCACATGGTCATCTACACTCTGGTAGAGGCATCGACACACGACGACGCGTTAGCCACCGGAAAGACGGTGTTCGACCGACTGGTCGGCGCGGACCCGCACGCCGGCGCCGTCTTTGACTACTTCGTCACGTTCGACGAGGAGGACACGACGGTTGCGGGCAAAGCGCGGTGGGGCGATCTTCCGACTACAGCACCAGTTGATTCAGACGCCGGGCAGGACCTACTCGACCGAGGGTGGGAAGCGACGAAAGAAGAGTTCGAGCGCAATCTCGAACGCGTGAAGGAGGCCATCGACGAACTCTCTGACGAGGAGATCATGCGCGACGAGGACCTCGCTCGGCATGCGTTCCACCAGGTCGGTGCGTACGACGGGCCGTCGGTGTTCCTGTACGACCAGCACGCGACCGGCATCCGGCATCGCGAGCAACTGGATCGGCTCCTCGAAGAGAGTGAGGACCTCTGGATCGTCCCCGCTGACGTCCACTTCTAACCGATGCCCCGAATCGCCAACTGGACACGGGAGAGTCGCACACCGTCGCTTGCGTATCGAAATACCGAGACTAAAGCCCGGGCCGTTCTCCATCGTGCACCGGACTCCTACCGGTACAAGTGGCGGGCAGCAATCCTCGTCGACGGCTACCCGGTCTGGTCGCGTGGCTTTGAGACGAAGGAGGTGACCACGTTACGGGATGCGCTCCGGGACAGACCACTCCCCGAGCTGAACTGCCCTGAGTGTCCGAACGACGATGTTCTCGTCGGTGAGAAGGCAGCAGACGGGCCGAAAGTCCAGCGCTGGTTCGACTGTCCCGATTGTGGCTACGAAGCTCGCTCGAAGATCGTCTACGGCGCTGAACGCTGAGGTCACAAGACGTCCACCGAGAGGGTTTTTCTGGGGCAGGAGGGGTGGCCCGAGTCACACGGGCCAGCTCCACAAATGAATCTGGACGTCATCGACCGCTACAGCGAAGCACTGTTCGAGTTCCTCTGGTGTCCCGTCTGCGGGCACGAGGTGTTCAGCCACATCCCCTTCGAGGGGGTGTTCTGCAAGAATTGCAACACGCA
Organism: Halomarina litorea; assembly: GCF_024227715.1. Taxonomy (NCBI): domain Archaea; kingdom Methanobacteriati; phylum Methanobacteriota; class Halobacteria; order Halobacteriales; family Natronomonadaceae; genus Halomarina; species Halomarina litorea. The sequence continues at coordinate 34,171 of NZ_CP100450.1, forward strand.
GGTCGAACTCCAAGAATCACATGAGGATCGTGGCTACGAGGAAGCTGTCCTCGCCTGCTTCGATACCGCCACGACCTGGAATCTCCACGTCGACGAAAAACATCGTCGCGACCTGCCTGACAGGTCGGCTCGGGTGAAGATCCTCGGTGCACCGGGTGCCTACACAGTCGATTGGTGGAGTCCCGAACCCAGCGAGGACTGGGACCCGGTCGAGCGCGGTGAGTTCGACGACATCGAAGAACCTGCTGAGGTGTCTCACCTGGCGTGAGGAGAGGGGTTTCTGTGGAAACCCTTAGATCTTGATAGATGTGGCGTGCTGAGTATAGAGGGTAAGTTCACCAGACCAACAAAACAGCGGTAGGTAGTGGCCGATATTGGTAACGAGGTGCAATGAGTGGGGTGATCCCACTACTTGACCGGCTACTCCGTCTCAGTCTGGATATCGAAGTCGTCTGGCTCGGCCGCCTTGACGGCGGGGAGCCGTCGAAGCCGCGGACGTAACAGTACGTAGACGCCTGTAAAGGCGAAGCCACTAGCGGTTAGCGCCATCGTTGTCGTTGTTCCCAACACCGCAGCGACTGCACCACCAATAAGTGACCCCAGCGGGAGCGTCGCTCCAGAAGCGGTACCCTTCGTCGCGGCGACCCGACCCAGTAGGTCGGCCGGGAACACCCGCTGGTTCAGCGTCGCCGTGAGCACGCCCGAGACACCGACGGGCACCCACGCGAGACCGAACAGGACGACTGTGAGTACTGGCGATGACACTAGGACTGCCGCGAGCCAGCAGCAGGCCCCCAGCCCGTGACCGAGGAGCAGCCTGCCGTACCGCACGTCCTCGGCCCACGGACTGACAAGCGAACCGATGAGCCGACCAATCCCGAGTGCACCCAGTAGCAGCCCATAGACTGCGGGGCCGCCGAGGCCGTCACCGAACGCTGGCAGTATCGCCAACGCCATGCCGGTCGTAAAATTCGCCACCGCAGTCATCAGTATCAGTTCGACGAACACCGTCCCGCGGAGCACCGCGATGCCATCTCGAAGGTCCGAGACGTACGAGCGTAACACCGAGCGGACGGTTGGGCCGGCTGTTTCGTCCCCCGATTCCGCGCGCTCGTCAGCCCCCGAAGTAGTTCCAATCCTGATACCGGCGAACAGCAGAGCGGCGGCAGCAAACGTGGCCGAATCAGCGAGGAACAGCGCCGTTGCGCCGAAGACGGCGAGGAAGATGCCGCCGAGTGCGTCGAACACCATGTCCAACCCGAGCGTCACAGTCGAGAGTGCCGAGTTCGCACCGGGGAGACGCTCGTCGTCAACGATACGAGGCAACAGCGCCGTCTCCATCGGTGCCATCAACAGCGACGCAAGCATCAACACCGGGGCGACGGCGAACAGGATGGTGACGCGCAGGTGGCCCGTCGCCGCCGCCAGTGGCAGGAACAGCACGACAGCGCCCTGAATCACCTGCGAGCCGACGAGGACGCGTTCGAGCGGCAGTCGGTCGACGAGCGGTCCGGCGAACACTTGTAAGAGCCACGGTAGGAGTAGTATCGCGTTCAGCGCGCCGGTGACCAGCGTCGAGCTGCTCAACTCGAAGGCGAGCCAGAGCATCGCCACCGTGTAGAGGCTGTCCCCGGCGTTGGTGACGAACTGCCCGGCGAAGAAGCGCCGGAAGTCGGCGTTGCGCCACAGTGTTCGGTCGAGGGCGCTCATCGGCGATCACCCCCGAGGGACATCGGCACAGTTCTGAGTGAACTGGCCGAGCGGTCTCTTCGCCAAGCTTTCGAGTATCGGCGCGGGCGGTCCGGTTGCGATTCGTGTGTCGGTGCGCAGTCGTGCGAGTGCTGGCGCTGGGCCAGCGACTCGGCGGATGTCGGCATGTGCGTGTGTGGTCGAGGGAAAGTGCAGCTACCGGAGAGGTAGCGAAACGAACCCGAGTGCTGCGGCTATCGGGCCCGTTGAGAAGCGGGAGGCGAAAGGGGGTCGAACACAGGACGAATCGTGGGCCTGCGGGTCATTAAACGGGTCTTCTAGGAATTTTACATGGTGTGTCAAATATGTACTGCTTTGGTGCGGAGGGGTGATTGTCACTCCCTCTGCCGACCTCATGGAAACTACGAAAGTGTTCCAATAATTGGTGTGCCTGACTTGCCCTTTCTATTCAGCACAGCCTCGACAACCCATCAGTAATTGAGGGGTTCAACAGAGCCGGATAGCTGTTAGTTGGGTAGTTTTTCACCCCCTGAGGGGTGCGGGGGTGTTCGAACGAACACCCGCGAACAAAACTATGAGTTGGACGAGCAATCCACAGCCATCTGGAGCGTCATACACTTCGGATGAGACCGGCGTCGTCTACGTCGGCTACCGACAGCGAGGCCGTGCAATCGTCGAAAAGTATCCTGGCCGCGAACCGCTGACCCCAGATCGGAGTCTCAAGCTGGCGGACCACAGTCCCTCAGGCTTCGAATGGGGATATGGTGGTAGCGGACCAGCCCAACTCGCGCTCGCCCTCCTGCTCGATTACACCGACGACGAGGAGGTCGCACTCGCGGAGTACATGGCGTTCAAGAACGAGGTGGTGAGCCAGCTGGAGTGTACAGAACCCGACGGCTGCTGGCGACTCACCGGACGCGAGATCGACGCCGCCCTTCGCGAGACAGTCGACGAACCAGTCGCACCGTCCGTCAACTAACCGTTAGAGAGCAATCCATGCCAGAACACACCCAGCAGTCCCGTACGAACGCAGAATCGACCGAGAACAGTACGCGACAGACTCCTACTGAATACGTCGAGCGAAGCGATGTCGGCGTCTCACTCGCCGTGAAGCTCACTCGCGGTACTGGCACCCGCGATCAGGACAAGATCACTGCCAATGTGAAAGCGAAAACGCTCGAAGATGCCCGCGAGGACATGGAGACGCTTCGAGAATACATCCACGACACCGCTGAGGACGCTCGCCAGATCCAACCAGGAGACGACGAGTAGCGGGCGGGTGCTGTTTTTCGTCGCCTCAGGAGGCGTGGAGGCGACCAGCAGTGAGCAACACAGGAAAGCACGACTCAGATTCGAGCGACCTAACCCCGGAACAGCGCCTCGACCCACCGAATACGCGACTTATCAACGCCGGTATCGCGACGATCAACGACATGGAAACGCTGCGAGCGTGCGTCGCCTACGAGAACGCCCACCAGCAGCGTGTCCAGATCCTTCGTCGCCTCGAAGACCGAGCCAGCGAGCTTCGGGCAGACGATACCTGACGGGACGCTCCCGGGGTGTTTGTCGGCGCCGTCACGGGTGGAGGCTCGAAATAGATGAGCGACCGACCCGAGATCGAGATTCGGCGACAGACCGCGTTTGGCGAGGATGGCCAGCTCGAAGTTACGGAAACGAGCGTCGAGACCTCGCTCGATGACTTCGGCGCAGACGTCGATCACCGCGACCGGGATACACGGCTCGATCGCCCCGAAGCCAGTGAATTCGGCGTCGACGACCGGCCCGAAGTAGACCAAGCATCCGACGGAGAGCAGTCAACCCTCTTCGCCGATACAGCCAAAGACCAGCAAACGCTCGGCGGTGAGAATGCGGCCGCCCAGTGTCTCTACGACGAGTGACCGAGGTGCCCCGCTACTCCTCCTTCGAGTACGAAGGTTCAACCGTGGCGACGACGCGGACCTCGGACGCCTCACACGTGGGTTCATAGAGAGTTTCGTTCTCCGAGAGTGAGTGTGCGTTCCAGTCGGCGCCCTGCACTTGCTCCCAGAGGATCTCACTCGTCGTCCGTTCGTATCGAAGTGCCTGTCTCTCGTCGTCGCCCTCAAAACGCTCACACTCGTGCTTGGGGGATCGATCACCTTCTACGCCTTTCGGGCCTACCGACGCACTAAATCGACCGCATTTCGGGCCCTTACCTTTGGTTTCGGTGCAGTCACTCTCGGAGCCATCCTCGCTGGCGTCGTTGATCAGCTGCTGCCTCTCGACCCAAGTCTCGCTCTCGTCGTCGAAAGTCTATTTACCACTATTGGGTTCGCGATTATCCTTTACTCGCTCTACGTCGACTGACGTTACCGACTGGCCTTTCGCATACAAATCTTCTAAGCTACAAAGTTCGAGTATTGTAGGAATTTGAGGTAGTTGTGGGCGTTAATCGTCGTCTTCGGCGAAGATACGCCGAGAGATGATCGTCCCGTCGGAGACGGTGTCGGGTTCGTCGCGGCGGACGAACCGCTTCTTCAGGACGTCGTAGCCGAACAGGCTCGCCCCAGCGATGATGAGGATGTCGCCCGGCAGGCGTGCCCAGAAGAGCCACTGAACGATGTCGCGGTTGTAGAACGCGAGTGAGCGGGCGGCGTCGTAGTTCTCCGTGAAGACGGTCTCTAGCTGGAGGAAGCCGACGGGGATGTCGCCGATGAAGACCATCCACGCGAGCCCGGCGTTCAATATCCAAAACGCGCGCTTGAGGTTCGTCGGATCCCACTTCCCGGCTTTGGTAGTGAACTGGAGGGCGTACACGGCCATCCCGAGCGCGAGGAAGCCGAATGCACCGAACATCGCGCCGTGGGCGTGACCGACCGTGAGGAACGTGCCGTGCTCGTAGTAGTTCACCAGCGGGAGGTTGATGAAGAACCCGAGGACGCCACCGCCGACGAAGTTCCAGAACCCACTGGCGATGATGAACATGAACGCCAGCCGATACGGGAAGTCCTTGCCCGCCCCCATCATCGCCCGGTACTCGTGAAGGGCTTCGTAGAGGATGAAGATCAGCGGGATGAACTCCAACGTGGAGAAGACGCTCCCGATGGGGATCCAATAATCCGCCATACCGACCCACCAGTAATGGTGGGAGACGCCGATGACGCCCGCTCCCATCACGAATAGCGCCGTGAACATGACGGCTTTCTCCGCGCTGCGACGTGTGAGGAGGTTCATCGAGACGAGGGAGATCCCGATGATTGCGACGACGAAGAACTCGAAGGCGCCCTCGACCCACATGTGGACGACCCACCAGCGCCAGAACTCCGTGACGGGCATCGTCGTCTGGGGCGTGTACAGCATGCTCGCGGAGAACAGCAGCGCGATGGACCCGCCTGCGTAGAGAATCATGTGAGCGAGTCCGTATCGCTCCTCGCGGTCGAGCAGGGGTTTGAAGCCGCGGGCGACGAGGGCCGCCCAGAAGATGAACCCGGCGAGCAGGCCGGCCTGCCAGAGCCGACCGACCTCGAGGTACTCGAGGCCCTCGTTGCCGAGAATCCACCAGAGCGCGCCGTCGATGTAGCCTTGGGCACCAAGCCAGATACCTACTAATCCGCCGCCGACGACGACGACCAGTGCCCCCAGCAAGACGTGGATGTACCGTTTCTGATTCTTCGGCTCGTGCCCGGTGAGCAGCGGCGGGAGGAAGAGGCCAATGCCGAGCCAGAGCGTCGCGATCCAGAGGATTGCGAGGTCGATATGCCAGGCTTTCGTGATAGCGAAGGGCAGGGTCGCCATCGCGTCGATACCGAGGGCCTCCGCGATGCCGTAGAACCCCTCGCGTTCGATGTAGTAGTGCGCCATCAACCCCCCGAGAAGCGTCTGGACGACGAAGAGCGCGGCCGCCACCGGGACGAAGCGAATCGCAGCGAACTGGCTCGGGAAGAGATCGATCTCGCTAGGATGGGGGACGTCGACGCCCGCCGTGTCCGGTTCCGGGAGTTCGGCAGAGTTGTACAGCCAGATGCCGGCGCCACCCCCGCCGACGAGGAGCATCATCGCGATGACGCTCCACGTCAGCGAGGACGTCGTGGGCGTGTTCCCGGCGCCGGGGTTGTACGGCCACTCGTTCGTCCACGAGACGTCGCTGTTCGGGCGGTCGATCGACGAGAACAGCGCCGTCCAGAGCGCGAAGTCCGCGAACCGACGGGCGTCCGAGCGTGTTTCGACGAACTGTTGTGGGACGCCGTGTTCGGCGGCGCCACCGTAGTACCGCTCAACGTACGCTTGCTGAACCTGTTCGTAGGCGTATGCCTCCGCGGCGGTGAGCTCGATAGTGGTCCCTAACTCACCCTCCTGGAGCTGGCGTGAGACGACAGAGTTCACGGCCGCTTGCTCCGGTTCGGGAAGTTCCGCGTACGGCGTGCCGTAGCGGTCCTGGGCGACGTACACGCGCATGTTCGACACCAACCGTTCCTGTGCGTCGGCCGTATAATCGGGGCCGAAGTACGCGCCGTTCCCGAGAATCGACCCGTGGTTCATCAGGCCGTTCTGCTGGAATACGGCCTTCCCTTCGACGATCTGTTCGTTCGTCGTGATCACCTCACCCTCGGGGCCGACGATGCGCTCCGGACGGTCGGGTGACTGCTGATACGCGAAGTACGCCCCCGTCCCCATCACGATTAAATTGAAGACGAACGCTAGGAGGAGCAACTTTGCGAGGGTCTTCCTGCGGACTTCCATGTGTCACAACCCCACACTCCCGCTACATAATCGTGGTGCTGTAAAAGAACGACTGCGAGCGCCGTGCGTCGCTTATTTCACCGCGATAGAATTCTATCACCATTCTCTTACTACGGTTTCATCGGTGGTCAGGGTGGATACTCCGACCCTAGAGGTCGGGAAGGAAGCCGACACTCTACTCCGCAAACTACGCACGATGGAAATCGATTTTCTTACTAGAGACTGATTTAGTCGTCCGTCCTCGGTCAAAGCGACATACTCACTTAGAGCAGATACCATGTCATAATATAGCTCACTGATCACCGGCGGCGTCTGCTCGGAAGCACCCGTTGTTGACATCCGGTTTCGTCGGGGGCCTGTTTGCGCTTTTGTTAGTCTCCTTGCCGTATTTCAGTCAGTTAGGTGATAGCATCGTGAACTACGCACCTAACAACACAGGAGTGCTTCTCGTTCTCGGCGGATTCTGTGGCGGGCCATCCTCTGCCGGTTACTCTAGTCACGACTCGACGCGACGAGATCACCACTTAGAGGTGCTTTTGTTGGTGGGTTGGCCGGACTACTTGCACTCCCGGTTCCCTTTTATCTCACCGAATTCGCGTCCATCCTATTTGCGGGGAATTTCTTTGAGCAGCAACTCGGTTCGGTCACCTGTATGCAAGCGCTCAGTTACGGGTTTTTCCTCTTCGTCACTCCACTGGCTCTCGGGGCAGTAGGAATCATCGTTACTCGCGGTTTCGTCGGAGCTACCACCGGTTACCTGCTTGCTCGCCGGTAAAGTAAGTCTTCAACTCTCCTGTTTGATTTGACCACCCACAGCCATAAACGGATTAGGAGCGTATTTTCGTTGTATGACAAGTGAACGAGTAACCGAGCTCCTCCAGCGGGCGTATAGTGACGAGATCGAGACCGTGATGAACTACCTGACGAACTCCATCGTCCTGGACGGAGTCAGTGCTGAGGAGGTAAAACAGAGCCTCGAGGCAGACGTTCAGGAGGAACTAAATCACGCCCAATTGTTAGGCAACCGACTCAAGCAGTTAGACGAGCGCCCGCCCGCCTCAGCCGATTTCGAAGCTCGTCAGGAGAGTCTTCAGCCGCCGGAGGACAGTACTGACGTCGTGTCGGTCATTGACGGCGTCTTGGATGCCGAAGAGGACGCCATCCAGATGTATCGTGACCTCATTACAGCCGCGACTGATGCCGATGACCCAGTCACCGAAGATCTCGCCGTCACAATTCTAAGTGACGAAGAAGCCCACCGCACGGAGTTCCGTGGCTTCAGACGCGAATACAAACAGGACTGAACGAGGTTCCGACTAGACTCACGGTCCGTGCGACGCTGTTAAATCCCAAAATTTTGATTCTCTATGGAGAGAGGGTAAGCCCATCCTCAGCCACGACCACGTCTCCATTGAATACTGACTCGGCATCTCGCCGCATCGATTCGAGATCGCGGTACGGCATGATATGTGTGAGAACAAGTGTCTGAATGCCAGCATCCTGGGCGATCTCAGCCGCGTCTGTGGCGTCACAGTGATTGGCCGTCAACGTGGACTTGTTCAAGTCCCGTTCTTCCTCCGTGTGTTGTTGCCAGACGAACTGCTCGTCCTCGTCTGGCACGCGGTCCTCGTCGATCGGGGCGGTGTTACAATCCTGAACGAGGACGTCTGCATCGGCGGCGAACTCGGCGAGCGACGGGATCTTTCGTGTGTCGCCAGAGAAGACGAACGACGAACCGGTTTCGTGTTCGGTAAACCGATACGCGTACGTCTCAATGGAGTGTGTCGAGTCCTAGCCATCCATCTGGCGACTGAAGCCCTCTGTCACGAGTTCGGTTTCGATGTTCGAGATGCCATCGGTCGGATAGATGTCTTTGCGGTACTCGATGTCTTCCGCGTAGACGTCGTATAGCGCGTCGACGAGGCGGTCGGTGCCGTCGGGTCCGTAGACGGTCAGCGATTCTCGGCCGCCCTCGGTCCAGCTCGTGAACGCGAAGTGGAATGTGGTCCTGAAGACTGGACGATGTCTACACACCAGTGTTCAAATTGGTGACCGCTGAAACCCGAATCTTGGTTGGTTGATGCCCTGCATACGCGGCACCAGTCTAGGAGCTGAGCCACGCCGATTACAGTCGCAACAAAGTACCTTTCTTCCGGCAGCGATGGACTGACTTGGTACCTTCGTTGAGGCATCTGTTACTCACTTCATCTATCTAATTTAGGGTGACAGCAAGTAGGTTTATATGCGTGTGAACACGACACACAAGGTGTCGGCAGAGGAGGCTCCTCTCAACCAACGGTATCCCTGCAATACGTCTCGATCCGGAACTCGACGTACTGCCTCTGTCAAAACATCCTCCCTGCCGACTCGCTGGGGTCAGAAACTAGATTGCCGAGCAAGTGATCAGTGTGAGACAATTAAAACGTATCTTAATAGAACTGCCGAGACTACCAAATCAGTCAAATAGAATATATTTTTGGATGATGGCGCCCCTATCGAGAATGACAGTGCAAAACCGCCTCTGCTCCTCCGGCCTCATGCAGTGGTTTGCAGAAGTGGACGATACAGAGACGGGCACTGAAGGCAAACTCAGGATAGGCTACGATGACTGTGCCTGCGCCTGAGCTTAGGCATTCCGGGTCCTGCCCATGGGATTACCCATAGGCAGGTTCTCTACGCCTTACAACATGATAACATAGCGTGAGTGAAATGATAACAGAGTCGATGGGAAGAGACCAGTCCTGACAGTCGGATCCGAGTGACGAAGACACACTCTGGTCTATAAGCTGCATCAGTTCCTCCTGTGCTGGACGAAGCGAGGTTTGTTCCGACCGAGATTGGTCGGTGATTGTGTGGCTTAGTGCTCAAAGCCGCACCCCACGTCTTTTAGTATAGAATCCATTATAACATTTTAACCGATATATTGAATATCGAATATCACCTGTATTTGGTAATGCCGTCTCAGTCTAATAAGAGGTCAATCCGGATCACGGAGGAGTGTAGCGCCTGTGAGAGGAGTACTTCTCATCTCGTTTCATTGGCGTTCGTCAAAGAAGGCAGCCGACGGCCAGGGTTCTCGAAGAAGCCAGTCCGAATAACCGAGTGTACGAGTTGTGGACGAACGGAGCGTGATTTCCAAACTCGAGGTCGGCCCACTGAGATAGTCAAGAACGGAAAGAAGCCTGAAGGCTGAAAGTCCGGTCTGACTTAGATCTGCTGTAAATAGTGAAGACATTCTTGAACGAACGCACGGTCACATGCTGGGAGCTGGTCGAACCCTTCAGTCTCAATCGCGTGTTCAAGCGCGCACATCGCTTCTGAAATCTCGTCCCCAATGGTTCGGTGATTCATTAAAAGAAAGATTTCTTCACTGAAAGATAAGTGTGTGCCAACCACTTGGTTACCGGCATCGATTTCCAAGCAAAGAGATAATTCCCGCCAACAATATTTCACAACTCTATCGAGGACGATCCGCTTGACTTGGCTTCAGCACCAATTCGTCAGGATGAACTTCGATTGTGAGCCCACAGTAACAAAATGAGAGCGACAGATCGCTTGCTGCTGAAGCAGCTTCGGCAGCGAACAGCTCATCCATTCCATCGACGTTGATGGCGGTATAGAGTAATTCTGGGAGTTCAGTCTGATCCCTCCCTAAGTAGTCTGCGACGGCTTCTACGATAGCAACTGACGGTTGGTCCGGCTGTGTTTCATATGTGTACACCACAGCACCGGTGGTATCGTTATTCTGCTCCATTCCTCTTTCACTCATGGCTGTTTCTATTTTGTTAATGCTCCAGCAAGTTGTATATTTCCCCCACCATGGAAAAATATACAAATGGGCTCTATGAACGACGTTCATCTGATGAGGGAAGACGATTCCAACGACCTGTCGACAGATGAAGTGTTCATTGCTGTAGCTGCCGAACACCGTCGTGCAGTCATCGATGTTCTTCTAAGTGACCCTGCAGAGTACAGCCTGGAGAAAATGGCCCGTGAGGTCGCTACTCGTACAAACGGTACTTCACCGACAGAAGTTGACGAAGAAACGCTTCAGAGGATCCAAGTGAGGCTTCTCCACCACCATCTTCCCCATCTTGACGACCAGAACATCCTTCAATTCGATGTGGAAGCGGGTACAATCGAACCGGATGAGAATGTCGATGAGATTGACCCGCTTCTGTAGGTAAGCGAGGAGAGTAGAAGTGAGAAGAATGGCCATATGAACGCGCTCTCAGTATAGGAGTTGAGTCACGATCTACGGTTAGAACAAACCGTTTGTTCCAGTCGAGACTGACCCGACTCCGTTCTTAGACTCGTATCGCAAATCTCTCACTCCATCTTCGCTATGGCCAGTCGTCTGGCAATTCGTCGTGGTGTTCCTCCATCAATCGAAGGAGCGGTGCGATGTCGTCGAAGTTTGGTCCACGCCGAATCGTCTGCGTGTCGGGGTCCCATTCGATATAGCCTTTGTCGGCTAATTTCGGGAGATGGGCATGACGGAGCGATATTTTCAATCGTCTGCCATTATCATCGTCTAACTCATCTAGTGTGAACTCGTCTTCATGGCGGGGGTTGTGGTCTGACACTGCCAACAGGATACGGCGGCGGTGGGAATTACTCAGCATATCGAGCATGGTGTCGAGCGACGCCGAATCGGTGGTCAGTGACATGATTGGGTTTTTCATAGTGCGGAACACTCCGTGTTATTGATGCGTTCCGCGTGACGACCACACGAAGAGAATGAGGGGAGCTCCCCTGCACGTCCGGTATATCCCGGTTCAAGTGGCCCTTTATCATCAGGGACAAACGCACAGTCTGTGATTCCGTACTTTAATAGAAGTTTCCCAAACTTATATAGATGATGACTAGTAGTTAACCTCAAACAATACGGGAACTTGGAGGCTAAACAAAACACTCTCAATCTAGGAACTGAGCCAGTTCAACTCTACTGTCACCTACTCAATTGGCCCTTGATGTCCCACTCGTTGAGGTCACGGACGATCGCTGTGAACAGCTGATCGCCGTTTCGTTCGAACTCACCGAACGTGACCCCGAGGGGTATCTCGTGACCGTCGGCGTGGAGGCCGGGCAGTTCAATCCAGTCCCAACTGACGTGGCGTGTCCTCTCTTGACGATAGCGCCTGATCCCATCCAGATGACTCTCATGGTACCGTTCAGGCATCACCATCAACAGCGACTCCCCCACTAACTCGTTCTGTTCGTATCCGAACACCTGTTCGACGGTCGGCGTGGCGTGGCAGATGACGCTGTCCTCAGAGATCGTGAGAAAGGCGAATCCAAAGGTTTCAGCGAGCGACTGTAATTGGGTGAGAGTTTCCTGTAGCTGGTGTTGAGTCTTGGCCTGTTCGATCACATTGATCGTTCGGTTCGCGAGTAGATCGTACTGTTCGATACCACTCCTTTTCTGTAGATAATCACTTACTCCCCGAGAGATCGCTTCGCTGGCAATGTCTTCGCTCCCCATACCCGTGAAGAGGATGAACGGAAGGTCGGGAGATTGAGCACGGACTTCATCAAGGAATTCCAACCCATTCATTCCGGGCATGTCGTAATCGCTGATGATGGCATCGAAGTCTTCATCCTCTAATCGGTCAAGAGCGTCTGTGACCCTCGTTTCGGTAACCGTAGTTTGTATATCAGTCAGTTCCTCCAAAAACTGAGCAGTCATACTACAGATATTCGGACTATCGTCTACAATCAGTACTCGATACGTGCCGGGACGAGAGACGAGTGAATAGCCACCATCAACCATCAAATGCCCTATTCCCTCGACAGTATATTTGAATTGTCATGAATGTCGTTTAGATGTGGTATATTCTGGCCGGATATTCTGTATCGACGGAGAATGTGTGAACCGAGTACTAGAATACTCGTCATCTGTTCACGGTTATCGCTCTACTTAACTGGATAACCGACGCGAAAAGTCCGAACTCCTCCATTCATCGTATAGCACGCTCTTGAGACGAGTATACAGAATACTCTTGTAGAAGAGTTTTAGTGTTCCAGTGACTTTCAGTCTTGTTTGCAAATTGGAGCGCTCACAAAACGAGACGGTGTCGAGGTGGTATGTGAAGAATGTCGATTTAAGCAGGTGGTGGGGACGAAGGACGACGTACTCGCTGCGGAAATCATCGTTAGTCACGGAACGGCCACTGGTCATAAATTGACTCTCTCACAACTTGACGAGTAGCGGACCTATTCGCCGAGCTATCTGATGTTCACCGCTAATTTTTTGATAACTGAATGGTAACCCGGATCATGGATTCGCTCGAAAACCCGTCGACACGGACCGCACTCCGAGTTTTTGGGCTGTATCAATTGTTCATCGGCATGGTTACCTCACTGACTGTTATCGGGATGATTATCGGAGTCCCGCTCATTTTGCTTGGGAGTTTACTGATCGTGGTATCTATTTTTGCATCGGATGAGGTGCCATCCCAGACGTTCTCGGAAAACCCGAGTCAATTTCACTCCGGTAGTAAGTACATCCGCTAACCGCTTGTAGGGGGTTGTACGTTCGCTCCGGGTCTAAATCACCGACACCCAAATGATGGATTCATGCTCTATCTATAGGGTCTGTGTTACCCCGGATGACGCTGAAAGAAAGTCGCGCATCAGACCTATACTCAGAGATTATGATAGTGTACAAAAGACGCCCCCGCTGAGCTAGGGGCGTCGGCTCACCGGAACGCCCTGATGCAATTCAACCGTCTGGTGTTTCCCCCTTCCCCGGGAACCAGAACGATGAATTGCAAATGTATTAGGAGCTAAGTCAAATAAAAATAATGGTGGACTATTGTATTATTTACTCTACACTCAATGTAGTCCAGAATAGTCGGCACCTCTATCGCTACTTCCAATGCCGAAGCTGTCGACGGTTGCATTGACGCTGACGCTCGTCGTCGTCGTCTTCAGCGCCAACTCTTGGGATGTCGGCTCACACTTGGATAATCCGTCACTTCTCCACTATCGCCGCTGTTCCCCGATTAGTTCTGGACGACCGTAAGGAAGTGAACTGCCTCTTGGAGAAAGGTTTGATCCTGTGCTGGGAGCTGGCCGTAGGTGTGGCGTCGATAGCGTGTTTGAGTAGGTGTCGCTAACGGAACAGTTAGTACACCTATCTGTCCGAAGCGAATCTCTATCCGGCCGGTATGCGAGAACTCGCCTCAAAGGATATTGTAGTATCCGATGAAACCTATTAGCGAGAGATGCACACGACCGAAGAACTGGACAGTACGAGTTTCGAATATCGATCCGATGGGGAGGTGGTCTCCCGAGAAGCAGTAATGCCGCAAATAACGTCATGTGACCGCTTGGCCTCGTAATGGGAGCCGGTATCGAGGGTCTCGGCGCAGGCAACTTCGTCCTCTCGTGCGTCACTGCCTTCTACAATTACCTTAGTAAGACGCGTGAGAAGGATTTCTTCGAGTATCCTGACTACTACACGTTCCAAACGACCATCAGGCCGGCGGATTACCGAATGCTCGATATCTATCCGGACCACAAAAACATCACCGTTGAAGCCGAAGCTGAACGCCTCTTGCGAGCGATCAACGACCGAGGAATATCTATTCTGTTAGTTCCGGATGTGTCGCCTACATCACCCAATATTGATGATATCACGCTACAAAGTGCACAACGTCGAATTGAGCACTGTTACGTATATTCACCGGACGGCTGTCTGGACGAGGCGGAGTTTTCAATTAGTCAGCCACGTCATCCGACAGAAGGATGGTATGAAGCAACCGTCGAGTCGGTAGGCACAGAGTCCGAAACGAGCATTCCATCATTCGGGCCGAATGACGACTGGGTGGTCCAACAGTTCCGAACCGTCTCTCTTCAAGAGGCACTCGCACGTCTCCCGGTCAATTGATATTCTCCTCGCTGTCGAACTCTGTCACTCCGAGCCGACTCTTACCTTCAAGGATGGCCTTCTCGCGCCAGTCAACCCGCTGCTCGGTCATGTGGGTTGTGGTACTCGCGCTGCCGCTGCTCGTCCCGATGATTCTCGCCGAGGAACTTCTTGAGCAGCAGACACCATCGAACGTGTTAACCTTCGACTCCGAGAGGTACACGCTCTATCTCTAGGAGCTGAGTCAGTACGAGCCCTGCTGAAAGAAATCCCCTTTGTTCCGACCGAGATCGACGCAACGCAGCTCCAGAAGACGTGCCGCGAGTCTCTCAAGGTCCTTCTTCTCCACCGTGAGTTGTGAGTGAGCGAGTAAAATAGTCGCGTGCTTATTCGCCTCGGCCCCGAGTATCTCTTCGAGTGCAAGCCCCTTGCTATGGGTTCACCCTTTCGACTCTTACCCTGAGCCGGCAAGAGGTGCCGACTAAGGCTACTGTGTAGGAGGTTTCGCCCCCCGAACGGGGACGGGTCCATCCATACCACTGGTTACTACACTCCATGAGGAGATACTATGACAATCACGCGCTCACCGCAGACGAAGAAAGAGCTTCAGGCCGAGCTAGCGGTGCTCGTCCGCGAGGCCGAATCGAACGGCGTAAACGTTGAAGGAGGATACGAGCTTGACTCCACGACCGGCGCACACATCTGGGGTCTGGAGTTCTTCCCGGTCATCAAACGAGAACAGGGTTCCAGAGGACGTGCCTGAGGAGGACCTGCCCTCCGCTGACGAGGAGGTCGCTCGACTCCGGCTCGTCTTCCGCCGTACGGACCTCTCTACGTTCGTCGAACGTGGATTTCTGGTGAGGGACCGCGACGAGAACGGTGTGCGGAGAGGTCCTCGGTTCCACGCTCTCACCACACTATCGGAGTCACCGGACGACCACGATAGGGAACTCCCTGATGACATGCTCTGAAACGAACCTTGAACAAGAGACACGCTCCGTCTCTAGGAGCTGACTCACTCCGAACAACGTTGGAGGAAACATTCCCTATTCCGAGCGAGTTTGACGGGGCTCAACTATCGATCTCGTGTTGCATCTGTCCCATTCAGTCACTACCCCCTCGTGTTGAACTCGATGGATTTCGATTTCACCGTAACTTCGACCCCCTTGTGGCTGCCGGGGGTATCCCCCACAAATCGATACTCCGCAGTTCGCTCATCCGAGACGGTAATGATAATGAGACACTCCGAGCCCATCGCATCAATCGTCGTGTAGTGGAGTGTCTTCCCGGATTCGAGAGGGATTGTCTCGCTGAACGTCGGCTCGGATTTCTCTGTTGGCTGGACCGACACCGCTATTTCGTGGGAACGGGCCGTTTTGTTGGCGATACTCAAATCCAGCACATCACCTGACGCGCGTTCTGACGAATGGGGGAGGACCCTGAGACATCCACTGAGCGGAAGGACAGTAGAAACAGCGAGGAGGACCAGTCGGCGGTTCACGCGTAAGGTGAACGTTTTCAATACAAGTATTTTCGGGTGAATTACCCGGTAGATTCACGCTCTGTCTCTAGCAGCTGAATCACTCCGAACCACGCTGAAAGGAACTCCGGTTCTTGCAGCCAGAGATTTCGTGAGTCAGCTCCTAGAGAGGTGCCGCGAGTCTCTCAGCAGAAAGCATTTAGCAGCATGCAAATGTTGAATGGTATGCATCGTCGTGCCCTCCTCATCGCTGCGAGTGCAATTTCTACTGGATGCCTCGGAACCTCGACTGAGGACAGTCGCTCTTCAGCGACACAGACCACTTCTTCGGGTTCTGCCACGACCTCTGGAACTCACTCAGCCACCTCTACGAGTACCGCTGAGTCGCATGACAAGGTGACGCTGAAGCGACCTGACTCCTCCACGAATAACCGCCCATCTTCTCCCCTCTACTTTTCTGAAGTCCTGCCTAATCCACAGGGATCTGACACAGAAAATTTGAACGATGAAACGGTGCTTATCGAAACAACCACGGATTCACCAATCGACCTGTCAGGATATACCGTTACCTATGGCAACGACCGGGAGTACTCTTTCCCGAGGTTTCTTTCCGACATTACCCCCGGAACCAACATCACGATTCACAGCGGAAAGGGGAACAACAGTAAGAGTTCATCAGAACCACCGGACTACGACCTCTTCGTTGGGAGCAAGCGTCCTTTGTTGAGGAATACCGGGATGCAACTCGTACTGAAATCCCCGGACGGAGATGTCATCGACAGCATTCAGTATCCAGAACTCGGCCCCCGCGAGGGCTATTACAGACCAGAGTAGGTGCAGAGTCAACGCACCGATTGTATTTGGATGACTTCTACTAGAAGCACGCTCTGAGTCTAGGAGCTGAGTCACTCCGAATGACGACGGAAGAAAGCGATTTCACTCAACCCGATTATCGAGTGACGCAGCTCAGAGACCTACGCCGTGTTATCGATATTTGCTGGGAGAACGCGCGGCATCGTGATCCGAGGGGTCAGTTGGCCCCGTCGGATCCCTTCAGTGCTTGAAGCGCCAGAAGGATAAAGAACGCTCCACACGCCCGTAGACCGGGAAGATACCGCTTCTTCCACTCGAAGGGGGCCGATCCCTCGTACGCAACTCTGTTTCCGATTTCGACGTACTGTCTCGGAAAAAGAAGCAAGGTGATGCCCACCGGTCGTGTTTAGTTAAGCGTGAAAAGTGAGGCGGTGTGATTTCTTGGTGGTCTATGCCAGAAATCAGCCGCCTCGTCGGTCGTAGTGACTGGATCGACATGGAGTTTGTGGCACGAGAGCGGACACCCGAGCCCGCGATGAAGCTCGGTATTCAATCGCATCTTGCGGGCCTCTCGCTGTCGAATACCGTCTCGTTGCTCGAAAGCCTGGGTGTCGACCGTTCTCGGAAAGCGGTTCATGACTGGGTTCAGAAGGCCGATCTACAGCCAACAGACGAGAAAAGCCCGAATCACGTCGCGGTCGACGAAACAGTGATTCGGATCAATTCTCAGCAATACTGGCTGTACGCTGCCTGTGACCCCGAAACAAACCAGTTACTCCACGTCCGGCTCTTTCCAACCACGACGACTTCAGCGACACAGATTTTCCTCGCTGAATTGCGCGAGAAACACTCCGTCGAATCTGCCGTGTTTCTGGTCGACGGTGCTCAGCACCTCCAAACTGCGCTTTCCCGAGCTGGGCTCCGATTTCATCCTGAACGACATGGAAATCGGAATAGCATCGAACGGATTTTCCGCGAGCTGAAACGTCGAACGTCGTCGTTCTCGAACTGCTTCAACCACGTGTTCCCTGAAACCGCTGAAAACTGGCTCCAAGCGTTCGCTACCTGGCTCAATGCTCCAAACTAAACACGACCGTCTTATTGCGCTTCTCGGTGGTGTCATCGTTATTGCCGCGTTTGGATGGCGAAGGTTGCGCTAAATACGCACAGCTACCATACGGCTGTTTCAGAGAGAACTATGTCGGATTAATAGGATTTCAACAGAGCCATACCGCTACAAGTGGCGTAGCGCAATCCTCGTCGACGGCTACCCAGTCTGCCATCGGTAACCTTTCGAGTGTAGTAACAGTCAATCGACGGCGGAATCCCGAGAGTTGGGAATCCGCCAAAGTGGTCTATCACTAGGTACCAATGTGCAAGTATGAAGCGCCGACGGGTCCTGAAGGCAGCTGGAGTCGTTGCAACTGCTGGTCTAACCGGTCTCGCTGGCTGCAGTAGTTCGAATCCTAATGGAGGCGAGGATACGGATTCACCATCGAACGGGTCCACGAACACAATCCTGATGGTCACAGAAGGAAGTGACTACTACTTCGATCCAATCGGGCTTTTCGTCGAGTCCGGCAGAACGGTCACGTTCAAGATCGATAGCGGAAGCCACTCTGCAACTGCATATAAAGAAGGGACGGGTCAGGCATCAGTCACCCGCATCCCCAAAGGTGCTAAGACGTGGGACAGTGGGATTCTCAGCGAGCAGGGCGCAACCTTCGAGCATACGTTCAAGACCACAGGAACGTACGACTACTTTTGTACGCCCCACAAGAGCCTCGACATGGTCGGACGAATTGTTGTCGGCGAGCCCGGCGGGCCCGCTGAAGGTAGTATGCCGCCCGATGGAGACGTCCCAGAGAGTCAAACGATTGTTGACCAAGGCGCAGTTTCGTACAGCAGCTTTTCCGGGTGAGTACCTGCTCTCACCCGCTAGGTGATAGATTTTAAGAAGACTCCCGCCATTTCCTAATACCACGAAACTTCGTTGCCTTCTTGTAAACTACATTGGCGCATTCCCAACGGATGGGAATCCGCCACGTACTCTTCGGCTAGCGCACCCCATCATTGCTAGAGACACCCACTCGGAGCGACCAGAGAAAGAAATCCGAGTCCCAGCACCCATGACTAATACGCAGCTCAATATCGAAGACGGTCGTCCCGATGAAGGGCAATCCGTCACCGAGTCACAGCCCCTTTCATCGTGTCCAGAATGCGATGGACAGGTCGTTCGCGACGACGAGCATGGTGAGACGACCTGTAAGGAGTGTGGGTTGGTTCTTGATGAGGCGTCCATTGACCGGGGACCAGAGTGGCGAGCCTTCCATAGCGACGAAAAAGACGAAAAAAGCCGCGTCGGAGCCCCCACAACGCAACTCATGCACGACAAGGGGCTCAGTACGACGATCAGCTGGCAGGACAAGGATGCGTATGGACAATCGGTGTCCGGTCGGAAGCGAGCCCGGCTCCAGCGCCTTCGCACATGGGACGAACGGTTCCGAACGAAAGACGCCCATGAGCGGAATCTCAAACAAGCACTTGGCGAGATCAGTCGGATGGCATCTGCCCTTGATGTGGCGGATCCGGTACGCGAAACCGCAGGAGTGCTCTATCGGCGAGCAGTCGACGAAAATCTACTGCCAGGTCGGTCTATCGAAGGAATGGCAACAGCCGCACTGTACGCCGCGGCCAGACAACATGGGACGCCACGGCAGTTGGCCGAATTCGCCGAGGTCAGTCGTGTAGCAGAAATCCGAATTCAGCGGGCCTATCGGTATGTATCCAGAGAACTTGGACTGGAAATCAAACCAGCAGATCCGCTGGATTACGTTCCTCAATTCGCGTCAACGTTGGATGTGAGTGACGAGGCTACTCGACAGGCACGAGACCTCCTTTCGACAGCAAAGGCACAGGGAGCCCATAGCGGGAAGAATCCTGCAGGTCTCGCAGCGGCCGCACTCTACGCGGCTACGCACCTCACGAATGAGCAACTGACACAGAAGACGGTGAGTAACGCGGCCCACATTAGCACAGTGACCATTCGGAATCGGTATCAGGAGTTGCTTGACGTCTATGCTGAGGAGGGCTATGCATGATGAACGAACCAGCAGAATCGCGCCGTGAAGAGTTACCGACTGCTGGCCGAGCGAGGGACGTGATGGGTGAACTCAGTCGCGAAACCGATCAGGAGATACTCGAGATACTCGTCGCGGATTCGCCACTGTATGTGATGGAAATCGCAAAAATTGCAGATCGCCATCCAATCACCGTAGACCAAATATGTGGGCGGCTTCATGAACACGGACAGATTCGTCCAGTCGGTCGAGGGCTCTATGACGTCACGGAGGAAGGAAAGCGACGGCTTAGAGAAGGTTCAGATTCGTGATGCTGAGGCTCTGCTAGCGGGCAAAGCTGGATCTACTCTTTGTCGGTTGAGTCGTAACCGGATAGCCTTTCCCGAGTACCGGCCAAATTCAAACAATGGTGCGCAATTCAGCGTCATCCGAGGACTCTCCGTCACTGCAGGCGGTCCTTGATGCGCTGGATGACACCGATTGTCGAGCCATCCTCCGTGAAACAGCTGAACCCATGACCGCAACCGAACTCATTGACATCTGTGATATTCCCAAATCAACGTTGTATCGGAAGCTCGAGCTCCTCAGCGACGCTTCGCTTGTCCGCGAGCAGGACACAATCAATTCCGGAGGTGGTCGAACCACGAAATACGAACGTGATTTCGTCAATGTGATGATTTCCATGGACGAGGACGACACCCTCTCCGTGTCGGTTGAACGCCCGCCGCGGAACGCTAACGAACGCCTCGCCGATATCTGGTCGAAGATGGGTGATGAGCTATGATTTGGGTTGAAACAGCCATCGTCGTCGTGAAGACGGTGATTTTACTCCTCGGAAGCGGAATCACATATATTGCGTTTAAGGCATATCGGCGGACTGGGACCCCGTCGCTACGTGTTCTTGGAATCGGATTTGGCGTCGTTACGTTTGGTGCGTTGCTTGCAGGAATCGCCCATCAACTTCTCTCGATTTCGTTCCAGATGGGCATCCTGATCAATAGTGTCCTTGTCGCAATTGGTTTGGCGATCGTTCTGTACTCGCTCTACCTTGAACGTGAATAATTCCTATAATTTTCTACCCTCGATATCGACGCATTCGCCTATTCTATCTACGGTTCATCAAATATACTTTATTCGGAGAATGTGAACTGGCACTCTCGTGTATTTCTGAAAATTAAACGGTCGCAGACTAGGGCGTCTCAACCCTTGATGACGATCTTTCACTCGCCAGGCCCAACCGTATCCGGCGGAGTTTCGTCTCCGGTCCCTCGTAAAACGAGGAACGCGGCGAAGGCGAGCGGCGAGAGGGCGGCACCCAAGACGCCCGCACCCGTGACCACTGCCGTCATCGGCACGTCGATCACGCCCGCCATTGGGTCGCCGACGACGATAGCCCCGCGCATCGCCTCCGGGGCGTGGGACGGACACGCGTACTTGCTCACGCCGGCCCCGTCGAATCGGAGCGCGTAGGTCGCTCCAGCCGTCTCTATCAGCTCAGCGTTGAAACTCCCGTCAGCTGCCGCCAGACTGTGTGCATCGCCCTTCCCGGTCCACTCCCAGACGACCGTTGTTCCGGGGTCGACACGTACTGCCGCCGGTTCGAACGCGAAGTCGCCGCCGTTTCCCGGTGCTCCGACCGCGATACGGACCAGATCTTGTCCGGTCATGTCGACCGTTCCGTGGAAGTTCTCGACGCTGTCAAACCAGTTCCCGTAGTCGACCTCCTGTGGCGAATCACCGGCACCGACCCCACCGATGATGACTGCCCCTTTCATTCCCATGGCCTCGTGCGGGAGACACGAGTAGAGGCTGATTCCCTCACTACTGAACGCCCGCTCGAACGTTGCACCCACATCGGAGAGCATCTCACTCTCGTAGGTCTCGTCGGTGGCACGAACGTTGTGGACCCCCCCTTTCCCAGTCCACTCCCAGACGACCGTCGCATCAGGGTCAACACGCACTGCCGCGGGTTCGAACGCGAAGTCGCCGCCGTTCCCCGGCGCGCCAACAGTGATCGTGACGCTGGACTCGCCACGCTTGTCGATGATTCCCTCGTAGTTCTCGACATCTTCGAGCCACGTCTCAAACGCGTCCGGCTCCGCCGTCGCAGCGGTAGGCTGCGAGGCCGCACCGAGAGTGGCGGCACCGAGCATCGCCCCAGTCCCAGCTCGGAGGACGGTCCGTCGGTTACACGTCGGAGCGTGGGTCGCTGCACTTGCGGTCATAGGTAAACCGACCCATCGAAATCAGTTAATAAGGAAACACGATCCCCATCGGCCGGGAATCAGCCTTCTTATATATCGGTATCTGGAGTGAAGTGAGGATATCGGAGGGACTCAAATGACGTACACTACCACTCGACGCCGTGTATTGCAAGGGATGGCCGTCGGTAGCGCCGGAGCGCTCGCCGGCTGTACCGTTGGATCACCCATAGACAACGTGCAGGTGTCTGGTCCGCTTGACGTTGGTGTCAGTCAGCCGGCGCTCGGTGCCGCGAAGCCGATCGACGTCGACCGCGTCGCCGCCGACCCCCGAGATATTCCCGAACCGATCACCCGATCGAAGCCGGCCAGCGTCTCCGTCGAATTGGAGACGCGTGAAGTCATCGCGGAAATCGAACCCGGTGTCACCTTCCAGTACATGACCTTCAACGGGCAGGTCCCCGGGCCGTTCATTCGAACCCGCGTGGGTGACACGGTCGACCTCACGATCCGGAACCACGAGAGCAGCACAATGGCCCACAACGTCGACTTCCACGCATGCCGTGGACCGGGCGGCGGCGCGGAGGCAACCACGGTCAATCCCGGTGAAGAGAAGCAGCTGACGTTCAAGGTGACCTATCCGGGAGCATTCGTCTACCACTGCGCCGTGGCGAACGTCGACTACCACATCTCCAGCGGGATGTTCGGTATCATCCTGGTCGAACCCGAGGAGGGCCTCCCCGAGGTCGACCACGAGTTCTACCTCGGGCAGATGGAACTCTACACGAACGGTGCCGCGGGCGACGAAGGCCACCACGAGTTTGACTTCACGCGCATGGCGGCCGAGGACCCCACCTACGTCCTCATCAACGGTGAAAAGTACGCCATCGGTCCCCAAAAGTACGACGAGATGCGCGTAAAGACCGACGAATCGGTGCGCATCTACTACGCGGTCGGCGGGCCGAATCTGTTCAGTAGCTTCCACGCTATCGGTGGTGTCTGGGACGAGGTGTACCCACAGGGGTCGCTCGCCTCTGAGCCCCAGCGGTACGTCCAGACGACGCCCGTGCTCCCGGGCAGCGCCGCGGTCGTCACGGCGCAGTTCCCCGTGCCGGGTGACTACAAGCTGGTCGACCACGCACTCTCACGTGTCGCCCGGAAAGGCGCGCTTGCGGTCATCAGTGCCGACGGTCCGGCAAACGAGGAGCTGTTCAATCCGGAGGACTAACATGAGCGAGCACACCCTCACCGACGTCGAACCAGTCACCCATCACGTCCACCACAATTCGTGGTCGACGAACCTAGAGAAGCCCGTCCATGGTGAGCGGCTTTCCGCGGTCGTCACGGGCGCCATCGAGGCGGTCGAACATACGGCCCCGGGTTACCACGTAAACCTCGTCACTCACGGCGCTCACGGCCGACCGGAGTCGTACCTCGGTCCGGTGCTCCACGAGGAGTTTGGCGACCGGATCGACTGGTCCTACATCAAGCAGTGTGGCTGTGGCGGACACGTCCTCCGGGTTCGCGTCCACAACCGCTAAGATGGAGCGATGCAGTTGCAGTGATCACCCTCGATTTTGAGACAGCAGACACAACACGTGACGACAATCACGCATTCCTTACCCTCCGTACCGCTCTCGGAAGAGACCCAGTAGCAAGTACGCGTATAGACCAGCACCGATAAGGGCAAGGAATCGCCCGATCCCCGTGCTGGCGTCGAACCCAGCGAGCGAACCGTACGCCTCCACGCCGACGCCAGCTGCGAGGCACCCCATCGAGGCAAGCGCTGTCCGGTCGTTGGCACCAAGGAACGTGCCGATCGCTGGCGGGTAGAACTGAAAGGCGACGCCGACGATCGTGAGTCCGAGGAAGCCCAGCAGGTTCAGTCGGTAATGAGCAATCGACCAGCCAGGAGACACACCGGCGAACGCGACGTGGGCGCCCAATGCAACTCCCATAACGCCCATGACGACTCCGGCCAGCGGCCCGTAGAGTCCGACTCGACGACGCTCGGAGCGAACGAAGAGTGAGATGTATGCAATGGCGAATCCGCCAACAGCGATGGATTCAGCGGCGGCGCCAACCCGAAACCACGTCCCTCCCCAGAGGTTCCCGGCGATGAGCGCGGGGCCGACCGCACCCGCAGTGAGGACCACGATGACGAGCACCAGCGGGGGTGAACTCACAAGGAACCGAGGAAGGAGGCGGAAACCCACCGCGAACACCAACAACGCACCAACACCGGCTGCGAGCAGGTGGCTCGCGCCGGCCATCCCGCGTCCGGTGAGCGTCGGAAGAGCCGCCGAGACGGCGACCGTTTCGTAGGCACCAGCAACGAGGTAGGCGAGAACGACCGGGACGAACGCGTTGGCGGCGCGGTCGACCCGCCGGCGATCGACGTTGACCTCGCCGGTGCCTGTCTCGCGTCCGGTGAGGTTGTCTCGGACCGTCCAGCCGACTGCGCCGACGAAGACGAGCGCGCCGAGCGCCCAGCAAACAGCGCCCGCGATACCGACGACGGACGGGATGTCATCGAGGGGCGCCACGGTAAGACCGACGGTACCGAGTGAGAGCAGCGGGAGACTCATGGCTGGCGCCCCAGGATGCGAAAGCGTCCTATCGAAGTAGGAGGGGACGAGCGCGTACCCCTTTCCAGCGACGGTGTGGAGGACGAACCCGTAGAGTCCGAGGACGACGCCTGAGCGGTGGGGCGCATCGACGAACGCGGTGATCTGCCACGCGACCAAGAAGAGTGCGCCGACGGCTACGTGCCGCCGAGCCCCTTGTGAGACGCGCGCTGCACTCATATGCTACCTCAATCGGAGTGGCACCCGCTAAGCGTTTCCCCGTCTCCAACGCCAGCACACCCACCGACATCTTGTCGCATCGGTCTGATGATTTCGCCTGCCCGCTGTCAGTGGTCATGTAATCGACCAGCGACGGACACCAGGCCATCTAGATGCAGGTGTTTGCAGGAAAGACGAATGGGAGCGAGATCTCGCTGTGGGGACCGGCGGCAAACAACCGTCGAATGACTCCAGCCCTTTCGAGCACTATACTGGCATCGTGACAGAACCCACAAGACGGAGCGACTATTGGGCAGGACGACCTACTAGTGACGAGCGGAAACACACTATGCGAGTCGAATTCGATCGCGATACCTGTACTGGGATCTTCAACTGTGTCCACGAGTGGGAGAAGTTCATCGAGGACCGTGATGCGGGCAAAGCGACACTCGTCGGAAGTGACGAAGTCGAGGGCGACCTCTACGTTCGAGAGGTCCCCGAGGGCGAGGAGTTCGATGCGGAAATGGCAGCTCGTGTCTGCCCCGTAGACGCGATCACAGTCTACGATGATGAGGGCGAACAACTGGTACCGTAACTCGGTCACTCGATACGGTCACTGAACTAGATTGACAGTATCGAACGGAACAGAGAAGCCGTAGCCCCACCGTTCCGGTTACCAGAACTTGAGGTTTCGTTTGATGGCCTCGCGTTTCATCTCCTGGATCTCTTCGGTGATCGGGATGTCTTTCGGACAGACCGTGGTACACGAAAACTGCGTGTGGCACTGCCAGACGCCGTGTTCTTTCTCGAGGAGTTCCAGCCGGCGTTCCTGGGCATCGGGCCCCTCGCGTTCGTCCATGTAGAACCGATACCCCTTGACGATCGCCGCCGGTCCGATGTACTCGTCGTCGGTCTGGGCCGGATTACACGACGACGTACAACAACCACACTGGATGCATCGAGAGGCTAGCTTGATCTGCACGCGGTTCTCGGGCGACTGCCGCTGCTCTTCTAGCTCACCGGAGGGGAGGTCGTCGGGCTGGAAGTACGGTTCGACGGCCTCCATCCGTTCGTAAAAGTGGTCCATGTCGACGACGAGGTCCTTGATGACCGGCTGGTGAGGCAGCGGTTCGACGCGAATCGGTTCGTCGAGATCCGAAATCTGCGTCTGACAGCCCAGTCGCTGCCGTCCGTTGATGAAGAACCCGTCACTGCCACAGACGGCCATGCGACAGGAATGGCGGAACGTAAGCGACGAGTCGTAGTGGTCGCGCGCGTAGATGAGCGCATCGAGGACGGTCATTCCCCGTTCGTAGGGGACGGCAAAATCGTCGAATCGGGGGTCCCGTTTGGCCTCGACATCGGGGTCATACCGAAACACTTCGAGCTGGATCGTGTCAGTGTCGGCATCGGCAGCCCGCTCGCCATCGGCCTGTGACTGAACAGCCATCGCCCTTTCGCGTTTCCGCTCAAGCCGTCGCTGCTGGGGTGTCTCTTCGTCGGCAGATTCAGGTTCCGTTGGAGTTGATGGCCGTTGGGAGCTCATAGGCCCCCTTCTGAAGAGTCAGGACCCTCTCGTTTCGCAGCGAGAACGAGCAACGCGGTACTGTCCGCCTTTGCAACCGGAGAGATGTCCTGTGCTCCATCGAAATGAACTACATCGCCCTGAGTCACGTGGTACGGCTCCCCATCGAGTCTGAGTTCGAGGCTGCCAGAGATGAGGTAGAGCACGATTTCTCGATCCGGATGCGCATGCGGCTCGACATTCTCACCCTCGGAGAGGGTTAATCGGATCGTCTTCGGTTCCTCGCTGGGAAAGGCGTTCGCGTGTGGTTCCCCTTCGAGTTCCGGTAGCGATTTGATGTGGACCATAGTGTTCGAATCGATGAGTGGACGGATTCACAGCCTGTCGGTGCCGTTCGCTGCGTTCGTGACGTTATTCGATGTGAGCGCGGACGACGTGGCCCCCACAGCCGCACTGTTCGACATACTCCCAGCGGACGTCCTCCTCCCCGAATCGTTTACTGAGAGCGTCATAGAGGTACGTCTCCGGATGGCCATGCGCTTCGTGGGTGACGAGATTGACGTGGTGACCGCTGGTCGTGTGTTCGATGGCCTCAATCGCGTGTCGTTTGAGCAGAGAACGATCGTCGGCGTATTGTGGTTTCTCGAGATTCGCCGACCACGAGTTGTCGTGAGTACGGTCAGTGACGGGTTCCGTCTCGCCGTGGCCGTGATCGTGATCGTGTGAGTCCGTTGCCATACCTGGCTGTAGGCCCGCTGTTATCAAAAGACGTTGGGTGCAGAATCTCCTGCTAGACGATGTCTTGAAGGAATTCGTATGGTGGGTATCGGTATTCCGCTGATTCTGTGGGGCTAACTCCTCTCAACGTTAGCTTTGGAACGCTGACGTCGCTCTTGGTATCAACGAATCGCGCGGCTACTGCTTCTTGATTAACCAACAACCGCGTCAGTTCCCGTTCGGTGTTGGTTAATGCTGGAACGTCTATCGTGCCCCGGGGAGCCCTGCGGGGCGACGGAATCCCGCAGGAGACTCCTCATGGCCATTCACGACAGCGCAGACCCAGTTAGCAACAGTACTACTGAGACACACTCTGACGCCCGGCAAGCGGCGTACGTGGCGTTCCTCCATCGGGTTCCGTTTGCGATCGATGCGCTGACCCTCGGCTTCCTCCCTGGGTTTCGCGAGGATTGCACGTATCAGCAGTTGCAATTCGATACCCTCGAGTGCCCGGTCGGAATGCTCGATAACGATTTTCGAAATCCCGATCTTGATCGGTACGTCAATCGGGCGCTCGAGTACGAGCCCGACGTGGGTATCATCGGTGACGCCTACGACGCTGCAGAAGCACAGTCGTACGTCGCTAAGATTCGAGAAGTCCAGAAGAGACTGCCCGAGACGGAGTTCATTATCGTCCCAAAATGCCGGGCCGCCATCGAGGCAATTCCCGACGATATCGTGCTCGGCTACTCGCGAGGGTATGCGGACAGACTTGCACACGAGTTCTCCGACCCCGTCGATTGGCGGGGCCGTCGCGTCCACATCCTTGGTGGCAGTCCACCCAAGCAACTCGAAGTCGTGGAGCAGCTCACCCAACCAACGCTGACGGGTGACCCGCCGGCCGACATCGTCGGCCTCGACTGGAATGGTCTGCATCGCGGGGCGCAGTTCGGCGAGTTCTGGACGGCCGACGGTTGGGACGACAGTGGTCGCGACGCCGACCACGTCACGGTCCGGAAGACGGTCCGGCATAGTCTCAGCCGGCTCAAAGAATTCTGGCAGGACCACGGCGTCTGGCCCGATTCGACACCCCAGGCGGACGAGACCGAACTCACCTATTCCGGGCCCACGCCAGGCGATATCGAGAGCGCGGCGTGTACCGAGTGCCGCGCGAATGTGTGGACGACCGATCGTGGCCCGTACGTCGCCGAGTACGACACGGGAGCGGTCTGTGGGTACTGCTGCTATGAGTGCTACTTCTCGCACCGGCATCGGAACAACCTTGAGGAGATTGCTGGCGATCGGAGCGTCTATCTCCCGCCTGCGTGACGCCGCGTCCTGTTTTTCGCGCCCTCCGGAGAGGACGAGGGCGTGCTAGATCAGGCCCTTCAAGATGGTGATTTCCGTGAGCCAACAACAGCATTCGAACGACGTCTCGATCGATGCAATTCCAGTCGACGTAGCGAACAGCCAGTCAACCGGGGTCGAACCAGAAGATGTCCCCGAGGAAATCCGGTCGATTACGCAGGCGCTCGCGTCCGAGCAGCCGCCGACGAATCCACTTGTCGTCCTGAAGGCCGCTCGCTGGTGGTATATCCACGGAAAGGGCGGCACTGATCCGGTGTTCCAGTGGGCCATCGAGTGGGCACGCCACCTCGCGACTGACACGCCCAGCGACGTCAACCAGTTCGATTCATTTCTCGACTACCTCGTCACAGTCGGCTTCGCTGATGAGAAATCCGCCCTCCGGTAACCGCCGTCACGGGTTTTTTATGCGCCGTCAGGGGTGCGGCGCGGGCTGAATCGAAGCGATCGCAGTAAGGCGAATTTCAGAACATCATGGCTACGACGAGCGACTCGTCGGCCTCCTTCGAGGAGACCGACACGCGAAAAGACGAGATGCACAGTACGATTGAAGCATGGATCGACGACCTCATCGACGGCGTCGACGACGCACAGGCCAGCTCGGAGTTCCAAGAGTGGCTCGACGTTCAGAGTCGCTTCCACGACTACTCGCATCGCAACACGCTGCTCATCAAACTCCAGTGTCCCGAGGCAACGAAGGTCGCAGGCTTCAACACCTGGCGGAATGAGTTCGACCGGCACGTCCAGGAGGGCGAACAGGCAATCTGGATCTGGGCACCGATCATCACGAAGCACTGCCCCGAATGCGAGAATTCGCCGAGCTACCACGAGCAATGTGACTGTGAGTACGACGAGACACCACCCGAGGAGTGGTCGAAAGGGCTGGTCGGGTTCAAACCCACTGCTGTGTTCGATATCTCGCAGACCGAGGGAGAGCCGCTTCCCGAGCTGGAGACCGAGGCGACTGGTGACGCTGCCGATCTGGTGCCCGCACTCACAGAGGCTGCGGATGAACTCGGCGTGACGGTTCGAATCGTTGATGCCGACGAGTGGGAGCATGGCGGCGCGAAAGGCGTCTGCACGCAACGGAGTCTTCACGATCTCACGCCGGTTGTCGAGGCGAAAGCCCGCACGAACCAGGCTGACCTTGCGGTCACGCTAATTCACGAGTACGCGCATGCACTGCTCCATTTCGACGTCGACGACGAGGACGAACGGTCGAAGCGCGAAGTCGAAGCGGAAGCCGTCGCATACATCGTGGGCCGGTATTGCGGCCTTGATACGAGCGGTTCAGCGTTTTATCTCGCCGCGTGGCAAGATGACGAGCCAGAGTCAATCCAAGATCGGTTCGGACGGATTAGCAGCACCGCAGAGGAGATCATCGACGTGATCGACGGGTAGGTCAGTGTAGCGCGTCGATGAACAGCTCTCCACGTCGCCGTGAGTTTCTATTGCGCCGTGGAAGGGTGGCGGCGCGCGTGATCGTGCGTCGACCGGGATAGAACGAACCCATGACTGGACAGTACCTCACGACGGTTCTCAACGAAGCCCGCCAGACAATCGAGAGCCATCCGCAAGTCGGCTACGGAACCGAACAGCCACTCCACGAACACCTGCGATTCGCGGTACTCCGGCTGCTGGAGAACGAGGCTGAAGACACCTATACGGGCGAATCACGTGTTCCAGGGATCACGGTCAGGTACGGGAACGATGCGGCGATGTTCGATCACTGGAGAGACGAGGTTGAGTGGTGGACCGACATCGAACCGCAAGAGCACTGTACTCGGTTTCGCATCTTCTACGAGCAGTTAGACCAGGACGAGTTGCCGCGACGGGCGTTGGAGGTGATGACGGCGCTCGGCGCGTGGCGCGTCTGGGAGGGGCCAGCTGCAGCGTGTGGCTCCTACGATCACCGCGGTCGACACGAAGCACACTTTCTCCTCCACTACAATCACCCGATTGAGGAGCACCTTGCTCGCCTCGTTGAACCTGACGACTCCGCTCTCGCCCCGGACGGTGGATGGGTGGCAACCAGAGACACCCAGAGCGCCATCAAACCAGAGACAGATACGGTTTCGGCAGAACCGTCAGCCGATGAACTCACACCGCGAACGCGGCGAGCATGCGACGAAGAGATGGACGTCTCACTCTTGAAGAAGGGCGGCGTGTACGAGGTTCATTCAGAGTCCGGGAATTTCTACGATGTCGATGTCGCTGCTGAGACATGCACTTGTCTCGACTGGCAGCGACGCGAACCTGAAGGGGGTTGTAAGCATATGCGCCGCGTCGATATCGAAATCGATGCAGGGCACGTTCCCCGACCAGACGGACGTCTCCCTCTCACGGAAGCGAATCAACAGTCAGATTCGGTACTGTAGGCTGTCACCATCCAGTTAGACTTAATCTTATTCTTAACATTAAGAGTAGGGCTAGACCGAATCCTCGGGAAGCTAACTAGCGGAACTCTCGTCCACGGTGAATTCTGCAGTCATAAGCACCGACTCAAGGCGCTCGATTTCATCGGCACACTCCAACTCGCCGGTCCATCGATCGGGGAGTGAGTCTGAATATTCGGGGAACGAGAGATCAGGTGAGGGGCGAGTAACTCCGAGCGGTCGAACCGCACTTCGAGGAACTGAATGAGGAACGCTCATCTACGGGAACCGAGACAGAACCAATCCTCAAGAAATATATCACATACAGAAATATATTCATTTCACCACCCGTGAGCCAATCGCGCACTGAACCTCCCGACATTACCGACGCAGACGACAACGACACGCTGCTAGCCAATATTCGTGAGCGGGCCTACATCTCGTATACCGGAGAACCAAGCGCGATCTACGGTGACTCAACGACGGAGACCGAGACTCAGGGGGACTACCACGATCGGTTTATCTATGAACTGTTACAGAATGCGGACGACGCGATCGAAGGGCGTGATGATGCTGCAGTGCGGTTCGAGTTAGATGGATCGACGCTCTATGTTGCAAATACTGGGCGGCCACTCACCGCTAAAGACGTCCACTCCCTGTGCATTCAGGGCTTGAGTTCGAAGAGTGACGACGAGGCGGCGATCGGCCGGAAGGGGAGAGGGTTTACGTCCGTACTGGAACTCACTGACCGACCGCGAGTATACTCAACGGAATACCAGTTCGTCTTCGATAGTTCGCAAGCGAAGGACGCCCTCCAGAAGAACACTCGCGTCGGCACCGACCTGTCGGACACTGATGTTCCGACGCTTAGGCTCCCGTTCGTTCCAGAGACGAAACCCGCCCGGGTGACCGAGCTGTTGGCTGAGGAGTCGCCGTTCACGACGGTCTTCGCGTTCGACCTCTTTGCGGAGATCCAGCCAGCTATCGGCGAAAAGCTACACGCAGTTGATCCCCAGACACTGGTATTCCTCCAGCATCTCCGACGATTGGAAATCAGTGTCGACGGCGACGAGACGACCTGGACGCTCGATCGGATGAAGCCAGCGGCAATGGTCGGGATGGAGGGTCAGCAGGTCATCCTTTCGAAGCATGAATCGGCAACCACGACGCCGCCAATAACCCGGCAGGCCTACGTCCAGTTCGCGCGGACCGGGATTGAGATTACCCAACGTGCCGGAATTCCGGAAGGAAGCTGGGAGGGAATCGAGACTACGCAAGTCGGAGTAGCCTTCTGTGTTGAAACCGACCAACACGGTGAGCCAGTTCGACTTCGACCGGTCCAAGATGACCCCTCAATCCACGTATTTCTGCCAACAGAGCAAGCGAGCCCCGGACGGTTCCTGATCAACGGCGCGTTCAAGCCCGAAAGCTCGCGAACGCGGCTGAAGTTGTTCGACCGAGATGAGGGATACAACGCGCTCCTTTTCGATCACGTCGCAAAACTGCTCACAAGTGACGTCATCAAGTTTGCCCAAGAGATAGAGACGTCCGTCACTGACGTGCTGGAGTGTCTCCATATCAACGCCGTCCGGCTAAACGACGACTGTGAGGAGTACTGTGCAGAGCGAATTCGCCATGAAATCGCCGATGTCCCGTTCATCCCGACTCCGGATACCGACGATACGTTCGAGGTGGACACTACCCGGGCGGCAATCTCTGACCTTCGAATCCCCTCGACCGAACTGCTGCCAGCAGACCTCATCAAGCGGTTTGTCGAGGTCGCCGGCCCCAAGTCGCTACCGGAGTCCGTAAGCGACTCTCCAGCGTATCTACCCAGTGGGGAAGTCGTCTCAGACGCTACCATCGAGGCACTGCTCTCTCTCGGCGCTGACGAGCTTCTGCCGGCGGATATCCCCGCCATACTGGCGGCTGCCGATCCTGAACGAGTCCGCCTCCAACCGTACGAAGCGGTTACTGGGCGGGCGGCAGTCGACCCAATCGTCGAGGTCTTGGTCAGCGTCGACGCCGCGATCGGTGGTGAGCCACAGGAAGCGTTCCGAGACACACTGCCGACGTATGACTTGTTCCCGATTAGGGTTACAGAATCGGGGCGAATTTTGCGGTCGATGACCGAAGACGTAACCCTCCTACTCCCACCCGAGGAAATTGAACTCACCAAGCAGTTCCACGGGCTGAAACTGTTCGCACCGGAGGTTTATCGCCCTGAAGGGTGGGAACAGCCAGCCGGCAAACAGGCCGAGAGTGACGGGTTCAAGGAAGCATTGCGGGGCATGTGGGATATCGACGAGTTCGATTTGGCCTCTCTCGTCCAGGGGGCGATCTTCCCATACCTTCCGCGTGGGTGGGGCGACGCTGTTCTCGAAGCAGAACTGCAGAACTCCGAGACACTCTCGATCCTCCGAGAGCTGGCGATGAGTGGCTCGAAGTCAGTCGTCGACCCGACGTCACCACTCCCCCATGAGTTCCGGAAGAAGTCCGACTATTACCGACTCTGTCTGCTCACCCTCCCGACGAAAGAGGGTGACTGGGTTCGTGCCCATCGTGTATACATGGGACCGGAATGGGTCGACGATGAGGGTGCCTCTGCCGTCCCGCTGCTGCGAGACTGTGATATCGGGCCAGCCGATGCGCCAGAACTCGTCTCGCCCGAATGGTTCCTTGAGTTGGAGGCTTCAGCTCCCGGTGGAACCGATGAGAATGGGGAGGACGAGACCGGGGACGACTCAGAGGAGATCGCGAACTGGCGAGCCTTCCTCCGGTGGCTCGGGGCGACACCCGAACTGAAGCTAACTCCTCTCTGGCACCCGGAACATGAACGAGAGTACCGTTCAACGAGCGGTATTGATCAGCCATCGGCGAAGCACCCAACGCTCGGGGCAGGCGGGCCAGCCACGGAGATTTGGGACCGATTTGCGTCGGAGCTTGAGACGGCTATCGACGACATCGAGGCCGAGGAATCGGTGAATTACTCCATCTATCGAGCGAACCGCCTCGACTTCTGGACGGAGTTGAAACCGAAGCTAGAGTCTCACCGCGAGCTCGGGAGCCGGTTGTTCACGCATCTTGCCTACTGGTGGGAGGAGGTATATGGATCGGCGACGACCGTCGGTGTCGGTCGACACAGCACCTCGGCATCAAACGTGGGGGGTCGGTCGGGAGGCGTTCCGTATCGACATGAGCGACTCTCACTTGGGACGAACATGTGGCTGTGTGAGCTGCAGGCTTCTGAGTGGTGTCCCGCCGATAGTGGCCAGTACTCACCACAGCGAGTGTGGCAGCGCCGCCCCGAGGTGATGGATCGGTTCAGCTTGGACGACGAAAGCGAGACGGTCGTGCTGCCGCTCCTCCCAGAGGCACTCTGGGGGGCGACGTCGGATGTCTCTGCGGACTTCTTCGAAGCGCTCGGGATTCACGCAGTTGTCTCAACGGAGACGTTTGAACCCGCAGATGCGATTGCCGGTGTGAACCGGATTTCGTCGTGGTGTCGAAAGCATCCCGAACAAGTTCGTGGAGCACAGCGCGAACTCCGCACAGGGTACAGAAATATTGCTCGCGCAGTTCCGGATGTCGATGCTGGTGGTGACAAATGGGGTCGGATGAAGGAGGCGCTCGCCTCGACAGAGGTGCTTTGTGAGGTCGGAGATGAGCTTGAATTGTGCCCGGCGGGTGAGGCGTATTTCGCCCTGGACCGACCGGAAGCGGACGCGATTCCGCTTGAGGTGCCGACGTTCGTCCTGAAAGAACCCGACGCAAGTCGTTTTGCATCGGTGTGTGGGATGAAGCGGCTGAAAAGCGCCGTTTCGAAAACGGTCATGCCCGGTGAGACAGTTAACAACGAAGACACGATCAGGGAGTTCCTGCGAGATCGAGAGGACGCGATCCGATGCGTGCTTGCAGGCGATCGCCCCGGACAGCAAGAGTCGGACGCTGAAGATGTGGATCGGTTTATCGATCAGCTTGCTGTCGTCGACTCGCTTGATGTTGAGTATGCACTCCCCGGATATTCGCGAGTGACTGAGTCCGTCGGGTGGGCGGTTGAACGGCACGAGTCTTCAGCCCGACGACGAACGCCATACGTCACTTCCAGTATGTCCGGAGAGCCTCCGATTCAGCGGGTCGCGAAAGCCCTCGCCGACTATCTTCCCTACCCTGGGGTGAGTGAGCTCATCCTCATCCTGCAGGCCGCCCCAGCGGAGTTCGAAGAGCGGCTCCGTCTCCTCGATGCCCCTTTTGACCTCCTCGAGGAGGATATTACGGGAGCGGAGCAATCTGTCGTGTCGTTCAATAGTGATGGTTCATCGACTTGGGAACCGACATCGACGATCGCCTCAGCAGTGGGTAATGGGCGGAATGCTGAACCTAGGTCGTCGACGACCCAACAAGACCCTGATGAGGGCCGCACTACGACAGATACTGACCCCCAGTCGGAGTTAATCGATCCTGCGGAGGTGACCTTCGCCTTCGAATCACGGTTCGACCTCGAGCCCGAGCCGACAGCTGGAACGACGATCGCTTCTGAGTCATCAACGCAATCTCGATCTTCGGGGGGAAGAAGGTCGAGCAATCCCCAGGCCGCAGGCAAGCGTAATGCGACTGATCGTGTTGGCTCGGCCATTCTGAAACGGTATGAGCTGAACCGCCTCGCACGAGATAATCCGTCATACTCCCAAGACGTCATCGAGTCCTGCATTGTCTCCGTTGAGAAGCCGGACGATGTCGCCAATGCACGTGAGACCGGGTCTATCGAAGCTGTGCTGGAGTGGCTGACCGAGACAGTCGAACTCGACCGACAATACCCAGGCTTCGACTATCTCGTCCTCGAACCGTCCTTCGTTGCTGGGTGGGACGGCGAACCGGTCGACGATACATCGGCGATCAACCGGATGATCGAACTCAAGTCACTGCGTGGGGATGGCCAGGTATCGCTGTCGCTCAACGAATGGCTGACTGCGACGACTGACGTTATCGCTGACCAGTACTATCTGTACGTGATCGGCAATCTGAGCATCGATCGAGGCGAAGAGTTCATTCGTGAAATCCAGAATCCGTCAGCTGTGCTTGAGACGCAGTGGGAGGAGCATCAGCAGACGGATGTCTCCATCAAGGTCAACTCGAAGCGGTTCAGTTCATCAGGGGCGGTCACACAGACGCCGTTAGAGCGCGAGGAATAACTCGCTGACCGAGTTCGATTGTGGATAGACAATCTCGGAGGATGATTTTGATGCGTGGCATAAACACATCACCTGAGCAATGAGTAGTGATCTTTTGTTCCGTCTATTTAGTAAACGAGCATTAGCATGGGATTCGATCGGAGTACGAATAGGAATAGAACGTTGTCTCGAAGAACAATCGATGTCCGGAAAAGATACTTACCAACTTACAACTAAGTACGGATAGATGGAATATTCGCGGAGACGATTTCTCGCTGCCGCCGCTACAACGGCCGGCACGCCCCTCTTCATACAGCAGGCTGCGGCCCATCCCGCGGATCCGCCCTCCTGCTACGAGTCACGCCAATACAACCATCCCACACCGACGGCACCAGACCAACCCGCTCACGACGCCGTCATCGCCGAAGCCTACGGCGAACTGGTGCTGAATGCAAACCGCCCATACTGGGTGTGGCCCGTTTGCTCGATCTCTGATCCCGTCACCATCGAATACGAGGTCCGAACATCGAACCGGACAGCCACACCAAGTATCCTCGTCGCCGATGACGAAGGCTTCCGGAAGTACGAGACGAAAGTCCGCGACCATCCACTGATAGACGGCCCGCTGATCTCTACCACCACAGAAGACTTGGGCCGACTGGGTTCGTGGGACGTCCCGACCGGCGTCAACACCGAGAACGTCCATCCGTGGAATCTATTCAAACAGGGCGACAGCAGACAGCCGTGGGATGAAGACTCGTCGATCGTGGATCTCTACACGTTGCAATGTCTCAATTCGGCCGAAACAGGGTCGGTCCGACGGCACCACACGATCGAGCCCGGCCGCTACTACGTTATATTCGATTGGACGGATGGCGTCCTACACTCCCCGACCGACGACCAGGTCGCCGCACAGGTGTCCTTACGGGCATCCCATTCCGTGGAGGACCAGGTCACAGAGACTGCACCGGCAACCATGGCACAGCTGTACGGGCAGCTGGCCGGTGGATCGTCTCCGGTGGTGACGACGGCGGTCTCTCTAGCCGAGGCCATCTGCCGGCAGGTCCCCGAGGAATTTCAGGATGTTTCGCTCACGGAAATCAATGCAGTCGCACCGCGGACAGGCCAACTGGTTTCCAGCGTGAACCTCGTGCTCACTATCGTAGCGGACCAGCTCGGGTTCAGTCCGTCAATCATGGACCGTGTCACGGCTCGTACGTCGGTCTGGACACGCTGGGGGTTGTCTGTCCTCCCGGTTGCCAGTAGCATCGACCAGCTGCTCAATGACGCCTGTGCCGTGGCGGCCGCAGATCCGGCCGAAGTTACGGACGACGTGGAGAATATGCTGATGAGTCTGGGGATTTTAGTCGCCGATCTCGTGGCTGCGTATTTCGGTGTTGCCGGCCGCGCTGGCGCGTTTGTGACGCGGTTTGCGCACAAGTACTTGCTCGGATTCGTGGCCCGGACGCTTAGCCTGCGAACGTATCTGGTGCTGCTCCGGGAGCTGTATACGTTGACGCGGAGCGGGGTTGCCGAAGTGCTCCGGATGATAAAGGCGGTGACGCGGACGATCGCCCGTAAATACGAGTTCCTGAGTGACGATGATATCGAGTCGGTCGAGAAACTCGATAGGAGGTCGCTGCACTCACTGGACCTGGATATCGATTTGTTCAGTCTCAGCCCCGAGTGTACGACGTAATCGCAGTAGCAAGGGCTGCTATCGGATGGAGAAGAAGTAGTTGATCGCCGCAGAGATACCGCCAAGATCACGGAAGAACTTCGCCAGGGTACCAAGCCCAATCGTCCCGAGGATACCGCCGACCAGCGGGTCGACCGCCATCCCGATCCGGAGCAGCGTCCCGAACTGGAACATGTCGACGAGTAGCAAACCGCCGGTGAACATGGCGAAGTCGACCGGGACAGCGATCCCGTTCTGGTAGAGGGTCCACAGCGTGGCACCCCCACCGGCCAGAACCCAGAATAGATACTTGCGGCCTCGCTGGGTGGCGCTCTCGGGGTCGCCCTTCCGCCAGTTACGGAAGTAGTTCGCCGTCTGCAGGAGGGCTTTGAGTAGTCCGGGCGCCATTCAGATGTGTTTACCAACCTCTGAAGCACGTATAAGCTTTATTCCGACGATAATCCGGCTTATGAGCCGCACGTAGACCGCCTGTATTAGGACCAGATATTTAAGGAATATTGACGTACAATTTGAAAATGACGGTAGTCGGCCGTCTTGGCGCTCTGTTCGTGGTCCTCGGCGGGGCAGCTCTCCTGCTCGTGGACGGCCTCCGTTCTCCACCCAGCCTCTGGTACGCGGCCGCAAGTATCGCAGCCGGAACAACGATGGCCCTGTATCCGGTTATTTCGTCGCCATCTCCGCGGCGTCCGCAGCCTGCTCCTGAACCCGCGTCTCCGAACACGTCCGAGGAGTCCACGACGGGTCCACCGATGCGGCAGACCGATTCACAGTCGGCTGATACAGAGCAGACGGCCGAGTCCACAGGATCGAGCGAGCAGGAACCTGAACCAGCGAACGACAACGATCCGTATCCACCGCAGCCGCTAACGTCGGAAGAACCGGAGCCGCCGACATCGGAGCAACCTGAACTGTTGTCGACCACGGTGAAGAAGCAACACTCACACCCGGCCGATACCGGGACGACACAGCGAACGACCTCAAACACCGGTTCCTCCCAGACAAGGAAAACGGCGAGAACCTTGACCCACCGGCAAAGACACGTCACCTCCACAGCGTCACCACGTCGGAACCCATCCGCCGAGACCAACAACCCGTATTTCAAGCCGGTCGATTCGAGCCGTGAGATCAAGTTCGTTCAGGTCGACACCAAGTTCAGTTACCTCGACATTGACTGGGGACCGGAATTCATCGGTTTCGACCCGATTCCGGACCTCGTCGAGGTCGATGTCGGGCCGAGTGTCGTGAGCCACGAGCTGGTGCGCAGCCCGATCGAGATTAAGATCTCCTCGTTCCTCAAGGCCTTCCTCACCCCCACTCCGCGTAGCTCCGGTACCGCGGCCTCGAACGACAGTACGTGGCCGTCGACGGCACCGGACAACCACGCTCGCCGGCGGACTGACGACACCGCCACCAGACGGAGATCGGCACCCCGCGATACCTGGGAGACTCGGTACCTTGAGCAAGACAGGCGTGTGGACCGCCGCCGTGAGCCGCTGACAGCCGCTGATAGACGGCAGCATCCAGCGGAGACATGGCCACGGTCATCCGGCCCGGAACCGGAGAACCACCGCCCAACAACTGCTGACACAAGCGGCTACGGTAGCCGTGAAGAGATTGGCACATTAGACGTCGGACGTTCCAGTATCCGTCGCTCCCTTGGCTCGGAGCCGGTCATAGACGAGGAACCGATTGGACCGCAGGATGTGGTTGTAGCCGATGAGCCGGCGGTTGATGTGGGGATGGATTATTCACCGCAGTGGGATGCCGATCCTTTCGGACTGACCGATGTCACCTCGGGATTCTCCGAGCTTGAAGAATCAGCGGTGGAACCGGTTGAACAGCCAGAATTCGGGTTTGGAATGTCCGACTGGCGGCCCGGAGTGTTGATCGAAGAACCCGTGATGGGTCCGGAAATCGGTGGGGAGATGTTGGGCTTGGACGGGTTCGCGGAGTCGCCAGAAAGCGCGGTCGATCTGCCTGGCCCCAACGTCGAAAACGGATCGAACCCGTTGTTCCCCGAAGCGGAGAGCTTCTTTCAAGAAGACGCGGAGGACGACTGGCTGACGTTCTGACGTCGCTTGCATGGGTTAGCCGAGGCAGGTCAATAGGCTGTGCAGCCATCGCCACCGATACTTGATTGAAGACAGGCGTCGACGGCGACATGCACCACGCGCCGGTTCTGACGGCAGGCGAGTGTGTCGAGTTGGTCGCTTCGGCATTGATACCGCCTGGCTGAGCGACGGATTCCCACCGGGTTCGCCGATTGGGAGTGGCAACGCTCTGGAGGAGCACCGAAATCCGCCCAATTTCTTATGCTCGCTCGATTACCTCGTCCAGAATGGGGTGGAAACTAGCCTCTTGATGGGAGATTGATTCTGAGTCAGTGGATATTTTATCCAAAACTGGCCTATTCACGCAACTGTGTTGGATAGAAAGAGCGGTAATCCATATCGCCATATACAGTTTATGTAATCAGATTCGGACCTTTCACAACCTGTATTAGCCGAATTCGGCAGTATTCAGATATCAACTTCCACTGTGTATTATCCCAGTTGTACACAGTAGATTTACGTGGGTCGCCGCCGTCGGTCGAGCACGAACCATGGAACCCGACGAGGGCGACGCTACACCCGGGGGAACACCAGTCGAGACGGCCATCCAGCAGTACCTCGACAGCGTCGAGGCTGGTAACTCCAGGAAGAACTTCGCGTCGACCCTCGCGACGTGGCGCACCTGGCTGTGCGAGGAGCGCGGTGTGACGAGCCTCGAGGACCTGGACGTCCTCGACTGCCGCCGATACGCACGGCACCTCAAACAGCGAGCTCGCGACGGCGATCTAAAAGCAAGCACCGCGACTACCTACTACGCGTACGTCCGCGCGTTCCTCACGTTCTGCGTCGCAGACGAACTCCTCGATACGAATCCGGCGAAAGCGAAGCGCGCGACGGACGAACTCCCGGAGGACCTCGGTGACACCGACCGGCAGTTCTGGCGGGAAAAGGAGCGGCAGGCGATCATGCGCTACGTCGACGAGCGTGTCGACCACGCCCTTGACGAAAAAGTGGACGTGAGTCGTGAGCAG
This sequence comes from Halomarina litorea, assembly GCF_024227715.1. Lineage (NCBI taxonomy): Archaea > Methanobacteriati > Methanobacteriota > Halobacteria > Halobacteriales > Natronomonadaceae > Halomarina > Halomarina litorea. Next base: position 74,767 of record NZ_CP100450.1, read on the forward strand.
GCCTTTCGTGATCGAGCAGTCGTTTATCTCCTGGGACTCTCGGGCGTTCGCGGCGCGGAGGTGTTCGCTGAACCCTCCGACGACAAGCGGAACGGCATCACCTGGGGAGACATCCAACTCGACGCCGGCGCCGTCCGCGTCCTCGGGAAGTCACGAGCATACGAGTACGCACAACTTCCCGAGCGGGCCGCCACGGTACTAGAGCGGTACAGGACTGTCCTCGATCCACCGACCGACGAGTGGCCAGTCTTTCCCAGCGGGCACGCTCCGTCGAAATATCGCGCCGTTCGCGAGCAGCTGGCCCACGAGGGAATTTCGGACGACGAGATCGAGACCATCCTCGACGACAGTGATATCGACACAGTGCTCCGAGAATATGAGGTCGTCCCACCAGCGCTCTCGACGAACGGTGCTCGCAACCTGATGAAGCGGCTGTGTGATGACGCTGACCTCGACGTCGACGGTGACTACCTGAAGCCACACGGCGCCCGTCGAGGGCTTGGTCACGAACTCTATGCGAGCGGCCACGCAGAACTCGCCCAATCAGCACTCCGACACGCGAGCATCGAGACGACCCACGAGTCTTACTCCGACATCCAAGCAGCTGAAACCGCGAAGCAAGTCGACGATCTCCTCGGGGAGTGAGTTAACCAACGGTATTCCAATTGTATGGAGACTGTTGGTTAAAGCAGATGAGAACTCCCCAGACCATCAGTTAATTCTAATATTAAGATTAATTCTGGGAACATCCGGTCAGCTGTAGTGACTCAGCTATCATTGGTTACGGATGGAAGCGTGAGAACTCCCAGGCTTTGTTGAGCACTTGAGGTCTGAGAAGTTTCTGGAGTCGTGCTGAACGTAGAGCGCTATCGGGTACGAAGGCGGGACGATGTGCCTGGTGACTATATCGCTAAGTACAGACGAAATATCTATTTCACACACCAATGATACTCTGGCAAGATGCCAGGTATGGACCACGGTCTCGAACGAGGTTTCGGGATGATTGTCGAGACCGTCGTTGTTGCCCTCCTGATTAGTGAACTCGTTCCTCTGCTGGTTGAGCAAGGTATGCTCCCATCAGGTATCTTCTGGTGGGTGATTCCTGTTTCAATTGTGAGTGCGGTAATGACTGTAGATGCGTCTCGATACTGGTCGTTCGGATACCTCGCAGGCGTCTGTATCGGAATCTATCTCGCGATCCCAATCTTCCTCGAAGCAGGATTACTGAGTCCACTTGACATACTGATTTACGGAGGTCTCGCACTTGCGGCAGTTGGCCTCCGAGTCAAGATTCACAGTTCGGGATTCTGACCAGCTGCCTGTCCAGTAGTTACATAGAACCCGGCGGCTCTGTTGAAATCCTATGCGTTCGACATCATCATCGCTAAAACAACCGTTCGGTAGGTGTGCGGACTTAGCGATTCGCCCTCTAACTCAAACGGCCTTGGAGAGCGCGAGAGGGTTGAGAATCGGTCAGGCTGAATCAGTCTTTTCGCGTTGCTTTTGTGCGAGATACACCAGCAACCCGAGTATTCCAAAGACTCCGTATACTACTCCGCGCAGTTTCGGTGAAGACAAGCCCCGCTTGGTGGAATCTCGATAGACGTAGTAGCCGACGGTGGGCCAGAAAATCAGGAGATACAGACCTACACGGACGAACAGCCCGTAATATGCCGTGAGCCAGTCCATATCGGATACAAAAGAACGAACTGACAAATACCTTGTCTACACCTCACGTTGAGAGGGCCTTGTCGATATTGTGGGTGAGACAGCCGACAGCGAGTTCCCGGAACTGCTTCCACCAGTGGCGTGAGCGGACGAATGCACCGTACTTGCGTTTGAGTCGGGAGTTCACCGTCTCGTTCTGACTGCGCTGACCGTAGATATCGGCGTCCAGCCGAGCGTTCCATGCCTTCTGTAGCGATGAAAACTCGCGGTGTTTGATGAGCGGTCGAACACCAGTTGCACGGGCTAATGTGCGAACCTTCTGGTCGTCGTATCCCTTGTCGCCGAGGAGAATCGCCACCTTCCCAGTATTTCGCTTGATGAGCGATGGTGCAATCTGAGAATCGTGCTTTCTGGTCGTCGTTACGTGTAAGTCGATGATTGCGTTCGACTTCGTGTCTACGAGAAGTGTGACTTTCAACTGCTGAATCGTCAGCTTTGTCCGCTTCGTGTAGTGCTTCGAGGCGTGACTCCGGTCGAACCCGGATGCATCGATACCGACGACACCGTTGGTCGGAAGGGGTGTGACCGAGAGGTTGAGCAGGACACGCCAAACCGCCATATCGAGTCGGTTGAACGCTTTACACAACGCCGAAGGCGATGGAAGTTCCTCAAGGTCGATAGCGCTCCGAATCCGAGGCATCTCGATGAGTTCGTCAAGCAGGATTCGGTACGTTGTATTCTTCCGCACCTTGAGACAGAGCAGGACGATGTGCTGGTGAAGTGTGTACCGTCGTTTCGAGAACTTCGAAGAGTAACGAGCGACAGCTCGCCGAGCCAAGTGATACGCCTGCTCAACGAACCGGAGCAACCGCGATTTCGGGAGGGTCTGCATTCGGTCAAACTACCGGGTGAACTTGTAACTCTCTGAGGGTTTCAACAGAGCCAACCCGGCTAATTCTCCCCTCGTGATGAATCGGATTACGCTAATCGCTCGCCTTTCTCTTCTTGCGACAGCCTTGTATTTCGTGGAAAATTTGTGTTAGTCATTTATGGTATCAACAGAGCCAACTCCAACGCCATACTTGTTCCTATGAGTCACTCAGCAACGTTTAATGTTAAGATTAGAATTAATGTCAACGCAGCCCATTCGTAGTCTCACAGCAAGGCGCCAAGATAGCGGTAGCTTAGAGCGACCATGGTAGCTCTGAGAGAACATTCATCGGGGAAGACACCATGAATACCAACTCAGATGAAAAGGCGCTCGCAGCCATTCACCATCGCTTCCAACAGTCGCAGCGACGGATATGGCGTTCGAAGTACCAGCCAACCTGGCGGCAGCGAAAAATCACTCTCTTCGAGACCCACCTAACAGACCGCTAGGGAGCCCCAGCCGCTTCCAGATTCGGTTCGTCGAATTCGAGTGCCTCTCTCACGGCTTCGGGAAGCGTCGGTCGCGGTGCGTCCTCGTGGCGCTGCACCCGCTCAGATTTTTTCGTCTCCTCGTAGACCGCTCGTGCAACCGGGACGCCCCGCAGGAAATTATGCTCGTAGAGGATCTCAACCCCGCGCTCGGTTGGTCCCCAGAACTTTGACGGGAGATCTCGCGTCGACACGTTGGGTTCGTGCACGTAGACGTCGAGGATTCCTGCCTCTTGGAGTGTCTCGAGCTGGTCGAGGATAGCTGCCTCGTTCTTCGGAATCATGTAGTCGAGCTCGGCCAACGACGCGAGGTGTGCTGGGTGACCGAGGATCAACTGCAAGATGAGGTGGCGCGTCTCCTGGGAGAGCAGCTCACGCATCCGCTGCTGCTCTGCGAAGGGATCCTCGAACCCTTCCGGGGCCGTGTCGCTCATACTGTAGAGTAGTGGGCTCGACTGCATAACGGTTTGGGTTGAATAAGTCAATAGAATCGCCGAAGCACTGAGTTAGTTAGAAACGCCTTTTATTCAGCCAGTACAGTTCCCACGTATGAGTGCTCCATCTGTGCCCCCGAACTCGGGCGAGATCATGAAGGCTGTGCAGCAGGCCTTACGCGGGCTCGACGTCGGGTCGACGGAGGCCGTGCAAATCCTCTCGTGGGCAAACAGTGAGACACCAGCAATCTACGACCGGGATCAAACCGCGTATCTCGTCCTCGGAAGCTACCGTGATCCGTATCTCCGACGCGTACGGGCAGTCAGTGATCGGCTAAACCGCCGATACGGAACATATGCCTTCCTCATTGGAGACCTCACAGACATCGACCTCCACCGACTTCCGGAGTTCCGCGTGAAGTTCCATATCACGGCGACACTCTGTGATTACGTGGCTGCTGTATTCGAGCAAGATGCGGGCGGTGAGATCAACGAACTCGGCAAACTGGGCGAAACCGAGTACTTCGAAAAGGCGTACGCCTTCCCACGTGCATACCAGTGGGAAACGGAGGAACACCTCACTGACGAACGTGATGTGATCGCTGCTGCTGCGCAGATCAGCGCTGCCACCGACATCGATGACGAGATGAAGACGGCAGAACTCGAAGCCCTCGTCGAACGAGCGGACGACGCTGGAATCGACATATCGGTCGATGCGGTGAGGACCACGCTTGAGGAGCACGATATCGAGGTTCCGTCGTACAGCTGGGTGCATCTGAACGACTTCCGTCTCTTCGAACTCCACGGACGATGTTATCCCTGGACGACTGAGGAAGAGCTACTCGACGCTACAGATGATCTTCCGGGGTCGCCGAGACCGGGGTGGGAACAACGGTAAGGCTTGTTTTAATATTAATTCTAATCTTAAGAGTAGGCCTTCCGTTGTTGCTCGGCATCAGTGTATCCAATCGAAAGTCGTCTTGTCCGAGAGAAAAGCCGTAGTTCCCACAGATTTGAACTGGTCCTCATTGAAACGGCGCCGTCCGTTATTCGGACAGAAGGTGCTATTAACCTTAACTCTAAGATTAAACTGGATTCACGCACGGTATCAAGAGGCGTGACTGGCAAATTCCGTCCCAGTATTCGGCTTAACGGGAGCTACCTAACGGAGGTGTAGCTTGGAGCGATTCCTTATCAGACACCGCCTTTACGATGTCGACTAGGTCGTCCTGTGAGAGGGGGTCGATCTCTTCGCGAACGCCGTCGACTGTATAGAGAATCGATGCCGAAATCTCACGCTCAGGGTATAGCTCCCGAAGCACGTGATGGTAGACACTGAGTTGTTTTCGGTACTCGGCTTCCGCGTGCCGACCTCGGTCAGTCTTGTAGTCGACCACTTCGATGCGGTCGGCTCGAACGTGGACGAGATCGATGATTCCGGAGATCATCATACGAGTCCCGTCGACGTCCAGCGGAAGGTAGGCGTCCTCCTCGACGAGCAGGTCGCCCGACAGGCCGTCGAGAAACGACATCACGTGCTGTTTGTCGTCCCATCCGGGATCGTCCCGATTCAGTTTTACATCATCGCCGCGCGCGTACGCTTCCGCAAAGTCGTGGACGTCGGTGCCGAACGCCTTCCCCATACCATCGTCGACGTCCTCGAAAACATCCTCACGCATCAGCGAATGCGGTGAGTGTCCGACCGGCCCCTCCGGTGTCGGTACCGTGATCAGCAACTCCGTCTGCTCGGTCTCGTCTACGGTGTCTGCATCAGGTTCAGTGTCCCACGCTTCGATTTCGACCGGGAGTTCTTCGAGGAACGTGTTTGGATCCTCCCCGGCCGAGAAGATCACGTGGCTCTCGGCGCGCGTAATCGCCACGTAGAGCAGTCGGCGCTCCTCGTCGTACTCCCTGGGCAAACACCGGCGGAGGATGTCAGTCCGCCAGTCATCGTACACGTGGGGGAGGCCGTCAGCCTCGGCGTAGCGTTTCCGCTGTCGGAGTCCGACCGGATCCTGAAACGTGATCGTTCCACTCCCGCCGCCCGATGGCGGGAATCGCCCACTGTTCATGTTCGCGAGCACGACGATCGGATGTTCGAGCCCCTTCGCTGCGTGAATCGTCTGGACCGTCACTGAGTTTGCACCGGCGTTCGCGTGAACATCGTGGGTACTGCCCGCTTCGATGCCGCGCTCGATGAACCGGATAAGGTCTCCCCGAGTCAGTGTCGTCGCGGTATGTACTGACTGAATCGTGTGGAGGACGACGTCGGCCGTAGCACCGTCGTACCCGTACCGCGAGAAGACACGTTCTGCTACGCCGCCGAGCGTCTCCAGTTCTGCCAGCTTCTCGCGGAACGAGCGCATGTTCTCGGGATACGCCTCGGTCTCCAGGACGTGCTTGATCTCATCGAGTGTGTAGCCTGCTTCCTCGAGGACAACCGCCCAGCCGCGGTCGGTGTCGGATTCAAGGATGCGGAGCCACGCCAGCAGTAACTTCGCCTGAGGCGTGCGGAACAGCTCGATCCCGCCCTCGTACGCCATCGGCAGTCCGTACTCCTCAGCGGTCTGCAACAGGTCGCGGCCGAACTCTCGTGTTCGCGTGAGAACTGCGACGTCTCGATACTCGGGCGTCCGAAGCGACCCGTCATCGGCCTCAACCCGGTAGGCGTCGTTGCCCACTATCTCCTGTATCTTCGCGACCACCGACTCGTGTTCCTCCGGGCTCGCGATCGCTTCGATTTGGGTGTTCTCGTGTTCGGTGTTGGTCGAGAGTGAGACGATTCGATCCTGGATGGCCTCGACATCGACGTTGTCCCGGTTCGCCGCCGGAACGAGCAGCCCGTGCTCCGAGAAGTCAAGGATCTCCTGGGTGGAGCGGTAGTTCTCGATAAGCTCGATGGTATGAATCGGCTGGGTGTCGAAGGTAACCCGTTCGTGGTCGGCGTTCAGTTCGTCGACGAACCGATTGAGGCGGTCCTCGAAGGCAGTGATGTTCTCGACTTCGGCGTACTGGAAGCCGTAGATGCTCTGTTTCCAGTCGCCGACGACACAGAGGTTGTTCGTGCCCGCGAGTAGCAGCGTCAGCTTGAACTGGATCTCGCTGGAGTCCTGAAACTCGTCAACCATCGCGTAGTCGAACGCAATGGACTCACGAAGCGCGTGATCCTCACAGAGCAGGACGAACGCGAACAGTTGGAGGAAGCCGAAGTTGAGGTAGTTCCGGCCGAGCGCGAATTCGAGGTACTCGTAGTAGACATCGTGAACGAATGCCTTGAGTCCCTCGCGGTCAGCATCGAACACCATCCGAGCGACAGCATCGGGGACGCTCTTCGTGCCCTGCCCACGAATCTCGGCCTTCTCAGGGGCGTCTGGCAGGTAGCATTTGTTCTTCCCGTAGCGATTGAGCTTCGAGCGAAGTCGTGACTGCTTGCTCCCGCCATTCTGTGGCTCATTTACCTCGTCGAACAGCGATTTGAACGCCTCGAAATCCCCGTCGAGATACCGTTCGCCGTTTCGATACCAGCCGTCGGCTGTCGGGAACACGCCCTTCGAGGCGAGTTGTGAGACGAGTCCGAGGAGTTCGGTCGGGTCCGAGACGATGCGGAAGTAGTCATCGTACTCGGGGTGGTCGTCGCTGAACCGGTCGATGAACTCCTCGAACAAGGCTTTCTCGACGAGGTCGTCCTCGACGATGCGCGTCGACCCCGTGATGCGGTCGTCGATCCCGAGGTGCGTCGGCGCGGAATAGCCGTGTTCCTGGAGGAGATCGTGGCAGAGCGAGTGGAACGTCTGAATCGGCGCATCAGCGAGGTCGCGCATCCCGTACTCGCAGTGGCCGACGATCCGGTCTTTCATCTCGGTTGCAGCGTTGTTCGTGAACGTCACCAGCAACACGTCTTCAGGGGCGACGTCGTCCTCGTCGACGATGTTCGCATAGCGGCGCGTGATGGTGAACGTCTTCCCCGTGCCTGCGCCGGCGTCAACGAGGTATAAGCCGTCGGTGCTATCGATGAGGTCCTGCTGTTGAGGGTTGGGTTCAGTCATGGTCAAGAAGGAGGTCGCGGTTGTCCACTCGACGGTAGTTCGGTTCACCGGCAAGCCCGTTCACAGGGAAGCGTTCTTCGCCAGCGCGTCGGTGATTCAGTTCCGTCATGCGCTCGGTGACGAACGCCTCGAAGGCATCGAGGTCCTCTTCGAAGTAGTTCTGACTCCGAACTCGTGCCAGCTGGCGAAGCAGCTGTTTACAGCCTGACGAGACGTATTTGTACTCACCGACACACTCCTGCAGTCGGGTTTGCATCGCCTGCCCGAACTCGGAGTCGATGAGTTCGTCACTGTCACGCGTCGCCGGTAGCGGGGCCGTCTCGAACGCGGCTTGGTAATCAGCGTACGCAATCTTCGAGAGCGTCTTCTGACAGTTCTTTGCCCCGTCATCGCGGAGCGCCTCGAACGTCGCTCGCGACCGGGCGTGCTCCTCGAACTGGGTCGGATGATACTCAATCGTCGTCAGCGTCTCCTCTAAGTCCGCCTCGCCAGCGACGACGTCGTCGAGCGTCTCGAGAAAGTGGAAGAACGTGAACTGTAGGCGCTCGCCTGGGCGCTCGCTCCGACGGTGGGCGAGATAGAGAAGTGCCTGGAAGTTCGGCGTATCGCTCGGTGGATCGAGCGCGGAGTTCTTGACGACGCGAGATGCCCGTTTCCGACTCCCACTCTTGTAATCGAGGAGGTCAGTCGGTCCATGAACAAGGTCGATCTTGCCTTTCAGTCCGAGGTCTTCGTTCTCGAACCAGCGCTCCGTGAACGGCGAGTCGACTTCCCTGTCAAAATGGGCCGCGAAGAAATTCTGCCCCCACCCACTGTTCGGAGTGAGCAGGTCGTCACCCTCCGGGGTGCGTTCGTCGAGCAGCTCGACGATGGTTTTGAGGCCGACCCGGTACTTGGTACGGCGCGTTGGACGGTCGACGCGCCGCACGAACGGACCCGCCTCCTCGAGCATTACGTCTACGAGGTCTTCGATGGTCTCCTCGTCGATCAGGTCGGGATGGTTGACGTAGAACTCGGCGAAGTCGTGGAAGAGATTCCCCTCCTTGAAGTAGTCCTTATCGGGGCCATCGACAAGCCGACTGAAGAGGTAGTCACGCGGGCTGTTGACGTACGTACTCAGACTGGACTGGCTGACGGTGTCGATTTGCGTCGGTGAGACGTCGAGTGATTCCTTCTCGAACCCATCCTGGGTCGCACTGAAGGTCCGTCCGTGAGTCACCGTGTCGAGATCGCTGAACCGTTCGAAGTCATCATCGAGGAGGTCCTCGAAGTAGAGACACGGCGTTGCGGGTGAGCCGCCGATCGTGTCCTGAACGAGGTAGTACTGTTCGACGCCGTTCTGGAGGAGGAGCTGAAACTGCGTCAGGTTCCGACTGAATTCAGCGTCACGGTCGACCCATGGACGACGTGGTGGAGAGTGAGTCCACGCTTCGTCGAGGCCGAGGTAGAATACGACGGGGCGGTCCACGTAGGCTGCTGACTTTGCGTCGGCCAGGAGAACCCCTTCGTCTTCGCGGTCGACGGGGACCTCGTAGCTCTGAAGGTAGTATTCGAGCCGATCAATGCCCTGTCTAGTGACGTCATCGGTAGCGATCCCGAGCGCCTCGAGTTCATCTCGGAACGCATCAAGGCTGATCCCGGCCTGTCGTTCGTATGCAGTAAGTGCTCCAGTGAACGTTGTCTCGCCGATCTCCGCGCTGAACTCCTGAAACCACGTCAGACTGGCGGCGTCGACATCCTGTAGCCGCTTGTCGTCGTGTTCAACGTCGACGGCGATCCCGAGGCTGGAGAGAACAGAACGAATGGTCTTCACGCGCGTCTCCGTCCCGCGAGTAGCGGCGCGAAGGAACTGGACGAATCCGCGGTGGTGCTGTTCGTCAGCGAACCCGGGGCCACCGATAAACGGAATATCGGCGGCTTCGAGCGCGCTCGGGACTAGCGTTGCATATTCACTCCCGCGATCCGCGACGACCGCAACGTCCTCCGCATTGTCGGCAGAGACGATGCCGAGTACAGCGTCGACGATTGCTGTACTTGAGTCGAAAATGTGGAACGGCGGTCGGTCGAATGCGGCATCGGTGAATGGATCGAACGTATCGTACTGCGTGGGGAGAATCGATCGTTCGAGGGTCGTGAGTTGGTCGTGGCCGACGACGGCGACGTCTTTGCTGTCGTCGATTTGGTACTCGTCGAGTCGCCGGGAGGTCGTATCGAGCGTTGAGAGCTGTTCGACGGTGGTCTCCGTCGCGGATTCGGCGTAGGCGTCGTAGTCGAGAACGGCATCAACGCGTCCCTGGTGCTCCCAGCATTGGAGCGTGTTGCCGATCGCGTATGCAGCCTGCTTCCACTCGAGGTCGGTAGTCGTAACGAGTTCGAGAAAGGCACTCCGGTCCTCGGCGCGTTCGCGACGACCTGCTGCGAGTCGACGCGGCGTGATGGCAAATATACCGAGATGAGCGCGGTCAAGACGTCGGTTCAGCCCACTGGCAAGCGGCGCATCAGGAACGATGACGAGGTCATAGTCTCGGACTTCGTCGTAGAGAGAGTCAAGTGGTTTCGCCCGCGTAACTGGCACGGCAACAACAACTCAGCCAACAATTCATATAATTATCGCCAAGTGTGTATTTGATAGCGGTCACTTGGTATCGATGAGAACGAAGTCGCCGGCTAAGACATCAATCCCCTTCATATGCGGAGAAGTGGGTCGAAAAGCGCAGGACAGTCGTAATTGAAGGCCACCGTTTAACCAACAAAATTAAGCCTTCGAGACCCATCTGTTGGTTAAAGTGCTCCCATGTCGTACTCAGAACCAGCGACCCCACCAGAGGTTCCCGAAGAAGTAGCGTCCTCACTCGAGGAGTGTAATGCGGAAACGCTCCGATCTATCGCCAAGTATGCTGATGCACTCGCGGAGTATCGAGAGCGAGAGGCACGGTTGAACGAAGCTGATGACGATGAACCTCAAGAACGCTCTGAGGATTTACCTGAAGACGTCCCTACCAAGGCCACACTGACAGAGAAGGAGATCAACGGGAATCGGTATTACTACTGGCAGTGGAGAGAGGGTGACAAAATCAAGTCGAAGTATAAGGGGCCGGTAAGTCAGACCGAATGATTAACCAACGGTATCGAGCTGGTGCGTGGGTTGTTGGTTAAGATGGTGGCATCGATTGTCGGCCGAAGTAGGTCAAAGACAGTTATAGCTTAATCTTAAGATTAATCTTCAACTTAGATTTAAGTCGGAGCAGTATGATGAGCCACTATGAGCGATCAATTCACCGACGCCCTTGACCAGACGGAGGAGGCACAAGCGGCGTACGCGAAACAGCTGGGGATCAAGCCAGATCGGATTCCCTTCACTGCCGAAACCCTTCCGAACGCCAGTATCGCCGTGCGAGTCAATCAAGATCTGCTCAATGAAGTAGCGAGTCACATACTCAATCGTGCTGGCCACATCTCGATCATCGACGAACGTGGTGCTGGCAAATCTCACTTCCGTGACTTGGTGTACGATGCGCTCTCGGACGGCCCGCGAAGTGACGAGTTCCGTGTAGCCAGAATCCGTGAAGTCGAGTCAATCACTACACGTCGATTCTACACGCGGTTACTCGATGAACTCAGTTCGTTTGACGACCTCGACGTTCCGGACTCATATCCACATGCCACGGACGAAGTACGAGAAATTGTAGAGGACGTTGCTGACCAGCTCGAAGCACAGGACATCGCATGTATCATCCAGGTCGACCAACTCGAGGACGCAGCCAGGAACACTCGAACATTCGAACAACTGCTCGCGGCGTTACAGAGCGTCGGTGACCTCGGCGAGAGCGAGCCCGTATTCATCCTCTTCTTGTTCGGAACGGAGCGTGCAGGGAATCGTATCGATGAGCTGCGTGAAACGCTGAGCTCTCGACTCGTCGCGAAGGATCGAACACTCGAACGGTTTGAGTTCGCAGAGACAGAGGAACTCATCGCTCGCTGGTTAGCCTGGGCACGCGAGGAAGAGTATGACGGTGGGTATCCCTCCGACCCGTACACAGCGAGCGCGATCGATACTATCGTCGAGTACAGTGATGGAACCCCACGGAACACCCGGCAAAAATGTTATCACGCATTCCGCGCGGGTGCACAGCAATTTGCTGCCGAAGACGTCATCGAAATCCGTGACGAGACGTTGGACACATACCTTTAAGATTAAGCTTAAGAATTAGCAAACATGAGCAGCGACAATCCGTTCGGTGAGGCGATGGACGACGCCTCCGAGGAGAAACAGCGTGAGGAACGGCGAGAGGCATCCGACTTCGACCTCGATCCCTATTACAACGCGCTGAACACGGGTGTGAAAGACCACACTATCGGCGTGTCAGTGAGTGAAGAGATGCATCAGTTCTGGCGAGAACTCCAGGACACGGATGACGTGGACATCAATCCAGCGCAGTCCATTCGCAACCACCTCGAGAACCTAGCGCACCGTCATCCCGACGTATTCGAACGGGCGATGCGCAAACTCGAAATCGATCGCGAGATGTGAGCCACTTCTTTAACCAACGAGACAGGTGAGAGACGGCTGTCTGTTGGTTAAGGGAGGTTGCTCTGTATCAAAGACACGAGAGTCGTACGTAGCGATGTTACAGTGGTGTAGATTCCGTTGCTCGTATTCTGTTTGACTGAATCTGGAGGCACACCCCTATCGACTTGTTTTCCGAAACCACGTGCAGACACAGAGTCACCCCTATCGATTTGTTCGTGAAGGATGCGCCCAAGGGGATTCTGACTCACGCGAAAGAGTACCTCTGAGATAGACGTGAAGCTGCGAACGAGAAGATCTCAGTTGAGAGCTGAATCTGCATCGTGGAGTACTGACTCGGGAACCACTCTCTCACCCCTATCGATTTGTTCCCGTACGAAAGAGCACCACAGGACGAGCTTTGGCCCGATGAAAGTAATCGGAGATCTCACGATTGGTGGCCCAAGGTGTAATCCCCCTCGTTTAAGCCACTATTTTACCGATTTCTGGGAGATGGCGTTGATATCGAACAAATCGATAGGGGAGACCGGACGAACTTAGAATGGCGTCTAAGGACTTGTATTGCTGGAATCGAGACCGATCGTATCCACACTAAAGACACCTGCTTAAGTAAAGCACACGGGTGAAAATCGGGCGACTTCGACCAGTTAGAACAAATCGATAGGGGTGTGTTTACTCTAGCTAGGCTAGTCTAGAACTAGAAGAAAGAAGAAGAGATAGAGAGAACAACAACCAATTCAATGAAATACTCGATCTAGAGGTAGTGACAACGCAATCGGAATCGAGTCACCCCCACCCCTCCTTTGTGGTTAGAACAAATCGATAGGGGTGAGAGGGTGTTCTTCATTTCCCACGATATCGTGCCACGAAATCCTTCCAAACAAATCGTCGGAGGTCTACGAGCAAACCGCTGAAACTCTCCGATTCTCTACCTCTGAGCCTCGTAGAGGGAGAAAACAAATCGACAGGGGAATCTTTTAGTATCCTGATAGAGAGGGAAGGGATATGCCCACGGATCCTGGTCCCGAGGAATCATCTGAGTCCACGGGTTCTATTAAAGATCTCATCCTCGAGCAGGAAGAAGCCGCGAGTCTCATCAAGAATCGATCTCTTCTCGAACCGAACGAGATCGTCGACGAAGAACGTATCGTCGGTCGCGACTCCCAGCTCACCGACATCACCCAGCACCTTCGAGTCGCGATTAGCAATGAACGCCCACCAAACCTCTTCCTCTACGGGCCGTCAGGGACTGGAAAATCGCTCATCATCAATGCCGTCTGTTCGAACATCCTCGAACTCTGTGAAAGCCGTGACATCAGATTCGGCGTAATCCAGATGAACTGCCAGAACGTCGGGACTCTCGGTTCTGCCGTTTACGAGCTAGCCCGAAAAGTCGCGAACGACGTCGGAGCGACCGTTGAGGTTCCAGAACACGGCATCCCGAACAAGAAGAAATGGCGAGAACTCTACCGCCTGATTAATGAACACTACGACACTGTCGTGTTCATCCTCGACGAACTCGATATGCTCATCGGTCGCCGCGATATGGAGGAACCTGCCTTTTCCCGTCTTCTGTACCAGCTTTCTCGCGCTGGGAGTACGGACGAGATTACCGCCCAGGTCTCTGTGACTGCCATCACCAACGACACGAAGATGATGGAGAACGTTGGCAGTCGAGCACTCAGTTCGTTCACGCCGGAGGACGTCCACTTCAGCGACTATGATGCCAACCAGCTCCGAGAAATTCTCTGGGCACGGGAAGATGCCTTCCACGAGGGCGCACTCAGTAACGACGTGATCCCACTGGCTGCAGCATTCGCTGCCCAAACGAACGGGGACGCACGGAAGGCGATCGATCTGATGCGGACTGCAGGCTCAATCGCCGAGAAAGCAAACGCGGACCAGGTTCGTGAAGAGCACATTCGAGAAGCCCAAGACAAGGTCGAGAAGAACCGCGTTCTGGAGGTAACTCGTGGAATTAGTACCCAGAAGAAGCTCTGTCTCTTCGCGACTGCTGCCGTTGCCCGGGAGACCGGGGGAGCAGCGAAAAGTCCGCTCGGGTATCGAGTGTATCAGTATCTGACAGGGACGCTTGATGCAGATCAGTATCACCAGGAGACGTACGTGAACAAGATGAAGGAACTCACGACGTATTCGTTGGTCGAGACAGAGCGGAAGAGTCAGGGTCCGCACTCGGGAAGCTACCTCGAGTTCACGTTTGGGGAGAACCCGAACACGATTATCGAGACGCTTCGAGAAGATTCGCGACTGAAGGACGTCCACGTGGATGAACTACGGGCGGTGGTGCGGGCTCAGATCAACAAGTAGCTCCATATCGGAACAAATCGATAGGGGCGAGGGTGCTGCAGCGGTCTAGTTCTCTCGACATCGATAACAAGTCGATAGGGGTGCGTCTCTAGGGTTTGGTGGTCTCTCCCACAACAAATCGATAGAGGTGTGTCCCTTCCGAATCCAGAATTCTGGATGACCATCGCATAATGAAAACCTGGTGTAAGTAGGCGTCTAGCGCTCATGTTGCCAAACCTCACGAAGTAACTCTCGGGGCAAATAGTGGGTGAAATTTGCACTTCAAAGCCCGTAACGCTTGATTTTGACCCCTTAGCGTCTCTTCTTGGCCATCTTCTTACGAGGAGGGAATTCGGCACCTGCTGAACTAACCACCTTCTAACACTCAATCTGAATGCCAGCCGCCATCTTTAACTTACGTTAATTCTTACGTTTTAGTGGATGAGAGCTGACTTCGATATGGAGCGAGGCGGGCCACTTCACGAAGCTGTGAAGCAATACGCCCGCGACCACGGGATACGTCACTCTCGAGCGTACCCCGAACTCCTCCGCAAAGCACTCGAATCCGAAGGCTACGATGTCAACGACTCAGACAGCGTCTAAGACCCTAGAAGCCACGCTCGCACCGCCCACACGGTGCAAAGAGCAACGTCTCCAGCAAACGCTGTCTGAATACCGAGACGCACTCGAAGACGCCTTCGAGCAACACTGTACGACGATGAGTGCCACGAACGACGTGGTGACGCCGTACAACCTTCCCTACCAAGCGAAAGACGCTCTCAAATCCTACGTCCCCAAACTCCACAACACGTACAACGCCAAAGAGTTGGACGAGGAACACCCACTCCGGTTCGTCAACCGAGCTGGGAAGTTCGACCACGACTCTTCGCGTGAGTATGAAATTTGTTGGAACGTTCCGCAACCCGGTCGCGGAACCAACTTCTGGATACCACTCCGACTGAACCCCGACCAAGAGGAGCTGTGGGAGGGCCTCCTCGATGAGGAGTCAAGTACGAAAGTGGGCGAACTTCGCTTGCAGAAACACCGAACGACGTGGACGCTCCACGTCACCGTCGAATACGAGATCGAGGACACGGCCGAGTTGCCCGAGAACCCGACTCGGGTTGGGTTCGATATTGGCGAGTCGATGTTGGTCACGGGCTGTGCCCTCCAACACGACACCCCCACCAAGCCACTTCTCATCAACGGGAAGGAAGCCAAGCGAATCCGCAAGGAGATGTTCACGACGCTCAAGCGCCTGCAAGAACGAGACGCTTCTGAGTGGCGCGTCGAAGAACGCTTCTCGTACTACCAGAACCGGCTCACGGACATCATCGAGAAGGCGTCTCGGGAGTCTGTGGAGTACGCTCAACAGTTCGAGAATCCCGTCATCGTGATGGAGGACTTGGCGTACATCCGTGAGTCGCTGGACTACGGGACATACATGAACCGACGCCTGCACTCGTGGGCGTTCGCTCGGTTGCAGGGGCGTATCGACGATAAGGCGAAGGACGCGGGTATTCCGGTTCGGTACGTCCACCCACAGTACACGTCGCAGACGTGCCACTCATGCAAGCACGTTGGGTATCGGCCTCGGCAGGCCGAGTTCACGTGCAAGAATCCCGAGTGCCACGTCTCGACGTTCCAAGCGGATATTAACGCGAGTGCGAATATCGCACGTCGCGTCAACCCGTGGGGAGAGAGCCTGCCGTGGAAACAGGCAGGCGATGACTCGCCACAGGACGGGAGCCGTTGTGACACGGCCACGACTCAGTGTGAGCAGATCGAGACACCCTCGCAGATGACACTCACACCGTTCCAAGAGTCAGAACCCACTGCCAGCGACGACTAACTGGCATTCCCACCGTGTGGGAAGCCCTGTCGATTACGACGGGGAGGATGTCACGCAAGCGTTTATACGTTAGAAGAGTCAAGATTAGATTGACCAATGAGTCTTGATGAGGCGGTTGACGAAGCGCTCGCGACGTACAATATGTCGCGCAGCGAAGAGGCCGAGGAAACGGGCCGAACAGTCGCCACGCTCCAAGACTAACAGCGCCACTTAGTCGAGGTTCCGAATCTTTTCAGCGAACGCTGCTTTCGATAGCCCCGGCGTTTCCTTCAGCTCCGGATAGCCTGCGCGTTCGACGGCCTCCTCGACGAACTCGATCCAGAGTTCTTCGTGCTGCTCCGCGTAGACGACCTTCGCCTCGCTCGGGTATATATCCAGCTCGTATGCAGTCAGGTCGATTTCGACCGCGTGTTTCCGCTCAAGCGTTCTCGCGCCGAAGCGGTACAGGTGCTTGAAGAGGACGTTCTTCCGTCGAACGGTCAACAGCCGCTTCGATTCGTTGATGTACTCGTTCACCCACTCCCGCCAGTCGTACGATTCTGGGTCGACTTCGACGGACGTTTCCGGCATCGAGAAGGCCGGATTCAGACGCCGGAGGTAGAACTGGACTAGTGCGACAGCAGTCCGGTGGTTGGCGTTTGGAAGTGCGTGTTTCAGAATCAGGTTCGAGGCAAGCCGACCTGCAACGGCTGTTGCTGAGCCCTCCCAGGACGTCCGATCAAGCACGTCCGGTAGCGCGTCGACGTCGATCTTCTTGTATGCCTCGACAGGAACACCTTCTTCTTCCTCGTTCTGAGCGATGAGGGCGCGGTAGATCTCGAGCAGCCGAACGACGATGGTGCTGTTGTCCTCGCTCATCTTCGCGAGTGACGCCTTGAGGTCGAAGTCGATCTCACGAACGGGCCCACCACCGACGCGAGACGTGTAGACGACGTAGAACGCTTCATCGATATCATAGGACTGGACCTTTACGGCAACGTCGTCGTCGTAGCCGACGATCTGCGAGACGACTTCGGCAGGGTCCGGATGCACAAAGTCAAGAGAAAACTGCTTGTCACCGGGATGGTGGTAGTAGACGTGGCCCATCTGGTATATTGTACTCCTTCATCAGTACTTATTAACCCAGTTTGTTGGGCAGGAGGTTTCTAGGCGTTGTGCTCGTGGTTGCGTTTTTCGTAGTAAGACGAGTTATACGCATCAATCTCTTTTCGAGGTCACCATCTCAGGAATCGTCATCCTCGATCACATCTGTCCTGATACCGTTGCTATCATCGACCTCCAGACCGATCTCGAACGGCACGCCGAGGATGAGGATCGGGAGCAGCCCAGCGTGTACTATCTCATATCGGATGAGTGGTTCTCTGAATGGGGAGTGACTGCAAGAATCTTCTATACGGCCGAGAGTAGGTGCGGGGATCTAGACCCAATCTCGTTGTCATAACCCGCCGAACCGCTTGCAGTAACCCACTGAGGCCAACAGTTGTGGGGTGCTCCAATATTAACGAAATATAAAGTGGGTCGGTTCAGTCTACCAACGTATGACCTATGCATCCGACGGGAGTGACTCTCCTCTTTCGTCGCTGTCTCGCCGGCTTTCTTCAGGGGACGTAAATATGGATTTGACCATGTGCGGCCTGCTTGTTGAGCGAGCCGAGGAACTTGCTCAACTCTACGCCAAACATGGCAACTGGAACGACGTCAAGGAGGTTTGGTTCGATGAACGGTTATCCAACAGAAGTACGAGGGGAAGCTCACAGAAGATCTATCGGGTACTTACCTCGCGATTCAAAAACGCATCTACTGCCCTCCCGAATCCGAGTGCGCTTCCGTCGGTCTTCGACGAATGCAGGACATCACAGGATAAGGCGCAGATTCTCTACCTCTACCTCGTCTCTGACGATTCGTTGGTTCGGTATGTCGTCCACGAATACGTCGGCCGTCTTTCGAATGGCGTGACAGAGCCACTCGATTTTTCGAACGACACGCTCAGTCAGATCCTTGCTCAGCTTGAGTACTCGGATGGAACAGAGTTCGACTATGCAGATTCGACCACAGAACGATGGTGCGAAGGCTTCCGATCCGTGATGCGCGAAATCGGGGTACTCGAAGGACAACAGTCTACTGTCGGCGAACCGCCGTCTGTGGGTGATGTCCCGCTACTCGTCTCAATGGACTATTCATTTGGCGTTGATGACGAGGAGTGGGTCACTGCACCCCGCGGGCTTCTCTATCTGTTCCAGCCCGAGAGTCGCTGGGAAGAGCTGTTCGACCGAGCCGCCAGCACCGATGCGTGGGAATACTTCGAACTTCACGGAGAGCTTGACCTGCGGCCCACAGATGAGCCCTATTCTTGGGTGCAAGACGGGGGTACTGCCTGATGGTCGACACGGAGTGGTTCGACGATCTGCCCGACGATTTTGAGGAATCTGTCCGCATCGACCGAGATGAACGCGACCACCGTGAGCGAGCGATTCGCTCGTACCATGTAACGGCTGATTCACGGAGGTTTATCCAAGACTTCGTCGACCGGATGCTTGGTCAGGCAGACGATATGCGGACTGGCTCGAACTACTGGCTTTACGGCTACTATGGGAGCGGGAAGAGTCACCTACTTACGGTTCTCGATGGGCTGTTGGACACTGACTGGCTCGCGGGAAGACGCGATGCAGTCTGGTCCGACCTCGCTGGGGATGTGAGTGACGAGAAGTTAGACCAGCTCCGTCGCCACTGGCGAGAAATTCACGACGAGCACTACGTGATCCCGATCTCGGTCAATCTGCTGAAGTACCAGGGCCAGAAGCAACGGAGTTTCAGTGAAATTGTGCTCAGGCACGCACACCAAGATCCTGACCTCACTGGCGTCGACGACGATATCTCGAAGGGATTGTCCTCACAGCTCGATGTAGCCTACTTTGAGAAGTGGTTCCGCACGACCGATGCGTGGCCAGAACGGCAAGACCGGGCCGAGACCACACTGAAAGGGACCACGGCCGCATCCGGTACGTACGACTGGAAGAGCGATGGTCTCTGGAAGGACATCCAGCAGTACGGTGCGTTGGCTGATGTCGTTCTCCCGCGACTCTTCGATGAAGTCAATGGAACCCGCGATGGGTATACCGACCTGCAGCCGTCGGATATCGATCCAGAGGAAGTGGTGAGTCGGCTCGAAGAGCTCCGCTCCGAGCGAGAGGATGAACTGGGGAGGCCAGTGAAGCTCGTGTTACTGCTGGACGAAGTGAGCCTCTTCATTGGAACTGACTTCGAGCGGTTGACTGAGCTCCAGACGTTAGCCGAAAACGTCGACGACATCGGCGACGGCGACATCCAGCTCGTCGCGACCGCACAGGCAAAAATCGAAGACGTACAGCCGAAGTTCGCCGCCCACGGTGCTGACTTCAGCATCGTCAAGGACCGCTTCCCACACCGATACCAACTTCCCAGCAAACACGTTGGAGATATCGCAAAGCGGCGTCTGTTCGAGAAATCCGATTCCGGAGAAACGGCTGTGCAGGAGGTTCTTGAGCAGGCGTCGGTGAAACCGACGGAGTCGTTGGTGTATAACGAAATCAAACAGAATACGAAGCCGCCGCTCGACAGTATCGACGATGGGGAACTCGTCGAGTTCTATCCGTTCTTACCCTATCACGCTCCGCTCTTCCTCGAGATTTTGTTCAATCTCCGGCAGGAGGCGAGTGACCCGGCAAAGTCGATCTTCTCTGGCACCGCACGTGCGATCCTCGCGCTCATGCACAATCTTCTACAGACGTGGATCGAAGAAGACGAACCAGATCACGTCATCTCGCTGGTGGACTTCTACGAGCAAATCGAACCGGAACTCCGCGAGATACTCACGCAGGATATGCGTGTTATCGAGGGAACCCGTGGTGATCTGGACGATGGCGAATCCACGGAAGAGGACAGTGATCTCGACGAACTGGACGCGAGCCGTGGAATCGCTGACGAGGTTCGGGAGGGTGAACTGGAACCGTTCGACCTCAATGTGGCGAAGGCGGTCTTGCTGTTGCAGCACGTCCACGACATCGTGCCGCTCAACGAGGGGAACATCGCTGTCTCGGTGATGTCGGATCTCAATGGACGGTCCTGGATTAGCACACAAAACCGAGTCGAGGAGTCACTCAACAGGCTCCAGAAGTTCATCCGCCCAAACGAAGACGAGAGCGCCGCACGGTATCGATTCGCCACTCAGGAGGAACGCCTCATCTACGACGAGGCAGAGGATAACGAGACGAATCCCGACTGGGACGCTGTGATGAGCTCTTTGGACGAGCATCTCTGGAGCCGTATTACCCAGGACCTCTCACTTCCAGAGTCTGTACCGTACGGTGACTCTGGCGAGGAGTACCCCGTCGCGTACGGATTCCGTCTCGACGGCACTGAGTTCGAGACGACTGTCGACACCGAAGGTGGGCTGGACGTCTCCATCGAGGTTCAGGGTGTTCAGCCGGACGTGACTGCGGACAAGGGCGAGGAAGAGACGCTGTACTGGTCGATCGATACTGACGGCTTGGACGACCTTCGCAAACACCTCGTTCGATGGTGGGCGCTTCGAGACGCGATTTCGACACACACGACGCCCCCTGCAGTCGAACGAGACCTCTCTCGCCGAGCCGACACTGTCCGGAGTAAGCTCGTGAGTGCGATGCGGAGCGGTTCGTACACGGTGAAGGATCGAACGGATATTGGAGGGCTATCCAAAGCAGTCCAGACTGCAGTCGACGTCGGCTATCCTGACGATTTCCATCCGATGATGTTGCAGGTGACGGACGACCGTCTGCAGGAGTTGGCCGAACTCTCTGCTGATGACCCACTACCAGCGTGGGCGCACACTATTCAGGTACCATCGTCGAATCCCTCTGCCAGTCAAGGCAAGAAAACGATTCAGAGTAACGTGATGGCGCTGACGGGTCGACAGCTGAAAGATCGTGACGACGGGCTCAATATGAATACCGTCCTCGACGGGATTGTCTCGAAGAAACCGTTCTACGATGAGGCGCGTCCTGCCCTTTGTGCGATTATCTGGGGCTTCTGCCGCGAGGGTCGGCTAGTCCCTGTCGACGAAGACGGGAACACGCTCGAGAACGAGGCCGTCCTTGATCAGAGCCGGCTGTCGACGACTAGACTGAAGCTCCTCCCGCGTCAGCCAATCGGTAAGCTCCTCGAGAAGGGGGGGTTCAAGGAGACGACTGAAACGGTCGCAGACGGCCTCATTAACCTCCAGGAGGCAAACCAGCGATTACGGTCCTCGATCACAGGATTACGAGAGGACGTCCAATTGGTGGCCAGTACGGACGTTCACTCAGATGCAGTATCGGGGCTCCTTGACGCCTTCATCGAAGAGTTGGCTGAACGCGCTGATGCAACCACTGACCGTTTGTCCGTGGTGCGATCACAGGGCGACGGTCTCGGCGATGCAATCGAGCAAACGAACGAGTCGCGGGAGTGGTTCGGCGAGGTGAAAGACATCTGGAACCGGCGGCTTGAGTCACTCTACCGGTTCGATGCCCAGCTCACCGCGGGTGATACGCGATTCGAGTGGGTAGACCAAAAAGTGCAGTCAGTTGTCGATACACAGCGTGACGCTCTCGAAACCTTCGAGGGGGACTGGTGGACGACAGATGGCTGGAAAGCACTCGTGAGTGGGACGGCGACCGGCCTCGACGATGATATTCAGAAGGCTTGGGATGCTTACGTTGCCAAGTTAGGCATTTCCGATCTTGTCGGCCGTGTTCGGGAACACTCCTGGATCGTTCCCGCGACGGAGTTGCCGACTGGCGTGCAGGTTGCTTTCGAGCGAACCTACATTACGCCGCTGCGAGAACTCCGGCAGTGGTACGAGACGATTGACGAGGCGATCTCCTCGCTCTCGTCGGACGATGAGGATACTCTCCTATCGGCCGCTGACGACTTCGCTGGCGTGGATCCACTTGCTGACGCAATCGAATGCGACGTGACAGAGTTGGAGAGTAGACTCGACCGACTCTCCAAGATCGTTGGCGACCGAGCGCCGACTGAGGTGGACCAAATCGGTATGCTCCCCGACGACCGGCAGACCGTGGATAAGCGGCTCGAACGTCTCGTGGAGGATCGAGAGTTGGACATCGAAACGACGGACTCGGGGGTGATCGTTCGATGACAGCGTCGCCCTATCGAGCCTTCAAAGAAAAGCTCTGTACGTTCGCCCAAGGACAAGCGGGTATTCGAAATCCGTTCGTCATCGCAGCTGTGGATCCTGCTGTTGAACATCGAACTGCCGACCGACTCAGTTCCTGGGCGGTGGGCGCCGGTGAACCACCAGCGATCGACGAGCCGGTTACCATCCAGCCGATTTGGCTCGACGAACTACTCCCACAGACCAAAGTGTACAACCTGTGTGTGGCTCTCGGTGGCGAGACGAGCCCAAACCGTATCGAGGACACCATGCAAGATCGTCTCGCCGAAGAGCTCGTCGAGGAGATGGTCTCCTCGCAGATCGACGCTGCAGACCTAGAGAGACAGAGTCACATCGTCCTCCTGCTCAACCTCGGAAGCCTCTACCCGTTTACACGTGCCTCTGAACTCTTCGACGAACTTGACCGCAGGAACGTCAGATCGACTATCGGGATTCCGTACCCTGGAGACGACGTTGGCGGGAAGTTGAGCTTCTTTGACGGAGACTCACGACACTACTATCCAGCGCACCAGATTCCTGGTCCGATTCAAGAGGTGCATCTCCAACAATGAGTATCAAAGAACTATTCCGCAGCGATCCAACCCGCCAACTCGAAGAGGTCCAGAAGGTCAACGCTCGCGAACGAGCAGAGACCGATGTCGCAGAGTTCTACGAGACAGAGAGCGCAAAGCATGTTCTCACCGAACTCGGAGACGTCATTCAGACACACCCCGGAGAAGCAGCTCGTTTCCTCTACCTTCACGCAACGTTTGGTTCCGGGAAGACGCACCTGTTGAAACTGATCGGCCTTGTCGCTGACAGGGACTCTGAGTTTGCCCACCTGGGTGAAACGCTGGCAGAGCAGTGGCCTGGTTTCGACAATCTGGCACAGTCGATCGACGCCTCACACATCGACCGACTCAAGCCCGTGTTCTTGAATCTCCTCGACCGGGACGCCTCGAAAGAGCCGCCGCTCCCGTTCCTCATCTTCGAAGCAATCGGTCGTGAGCTCGGGTATCCGACCGACCCGAACTGGCTGCTCGAGTGGGCCTGGACCGTCGATATGGAGCACGACGGCGTATGGGACGCACTCACCTCTGGCGAGCGTGGCGATGCGTTCAACGAGGTTCTCGAAGAGCGTGCGTCCCTGCGAAAGTGGCTCTACGAGGCGCTGCCGTCGATGCCGGAAACGACCGGCACTGACCTCGATAGCCGTCAGGGTGTGAAAGCGTCCATAGAACGAGCTGAAGCGGAAGTCGACCCCGAGTCATTCGACCCAGACGAGCTGGTAAAACGAGTCGAGACCGTTACCGAGGCACTGAATGATGATGGGCGGCACACCGAGATCCTCCTCGGTCTTGACGAGGTCGCACTGTTCGTCGGTGATAGCCGGCACCGCTATCGCGAGTTCGAAGAGACGATGGAAGCGCTCCAGTACGGCCCGAACCCGGTTGTCGTCACCACGGGACAATACTCACTCCCCGCGACCAGAAAGAGCCTCATAGGCAAGCCTCCCGAGGACCACTGGACGCATCAGCAAGTGCCCCTCGAAGGGGCCGATACGGAGATTATCGTCCGGAAACGGTGGCTGCAGAAAGACGGAGCAGGCACACAACGTGTCTCATCGCTCATCTCGACGTTGCCTGACCTCTCACTGGAGGCGTATTCGCCGGTCGGGAGTTCCGATCCTGATCCAGTCGAGTCCTATCCGTTCCGCGAGTACGATCTGACGCTTCTGCGGAAGGTGATGCAGGAGTTAATCACACAGGGTCGGGCCACAGACCGGGATTACATCCAGGGGCGAGCACTTCTCGTGTTGGTTCGGTCGTTATTCACCAAATTCGGTTGGGCCACTGCGGAGGAGGGCGACCTCGTCACCTGGGACGAACTGTTTGACCTTCTCGTCGAGGAGACGACGTACGTCCCGCTGTGGGTCCAAGAGATGCTTGAGAACACGTTGATCCCGACCTTCGATGGGAACGAGGACGCGTGGGAAGTACGCGTCTCGAAGGCGCTGTACCTGCTGAACCAGACGCCTGCAGTCCCGGCGA
The DNA here is from genome assembly GCF_024227715.1 of Halomarina litorea. Taxonomy (NCBI): domain Archaea; kingdom Methanobacteriati; phylum Methanobacteriota; class Halobacteria; order Halobacteriales; family Natronomonadaceae; genus Halomarina; species Halomarina litorea. The sequence goes on from NZ_CP100450.1 coordinate 99,241, forward strand.
CGCCAGAGAACCTGGGTCGACTGATGCTCAATGATGTCGAGGCGTCGGTCGAAGACACTATTGCAGAAACGACGTCTGCGCTGAACACCCTCGTCGACAAGCGGAAGGTGCTCACGGAGACCAACGACAAGGGCGACGAGGTGTACACGCTGGTCTCGGAAGAACAGGAGAGTATCCTAAGTCGCGCACAGACGAAGGCCGAGCAGATCTCGCCCCACCAGCTCTCTGCATGGCTCGAGACCCGCCTCCGCGAGAACGACGACTTCTTCCGAAGCGACGGCACACTCCACGAGGCAGATATCGGCGACGAGCGACTTGTCCCGCTTCGATACGAGTACTCTATCCTCGATCCGGTTGGTAGAGCACCGAAGACAGAGTACGATTCGCTCCGAGTTCGCGTGCTCGCAGACGACCCGGACACGGTCGCTGATCAGGTCGAGACCTGGCAGGACGTGAATGATGGCCGAGAGGGCGGGGAGCATATCCTCATCTCGATCGACGTGCCAGAGACGACGCTCGACAGGATTCGGAACGTCATCGGGATGGGCCAGGTTCTCGAAGAAGAGACGGAGAGCCACGAGGAACTCGAACGCGAACACCGAACCGACAAACGTCGTCTGGAGTCGTCCGTAAGCGACCTGCTCGAGAACGCTTCGGTCTACACGGTTCACGATTACGAGGGAGACCGGCCGAACGCCCTTGACGACGTCGTGGAAAGCCAAGTACAGGCTGTCTTCGGCTCGACGCGGAGGGTTCTCTCGCGCCCGCTCGTCGAAGTCGACGACGCGAAGGAGCTTGCCAAGTTCTTCCGCGGGAGTAGTAACTGGCCGCTCGCGGACGACGACGCCGTGATGCTGGGCGTCGATACAGCGACTGCCGAGATCGGAACGACCGGATGGTGTCGTGAGTTCATCGACGAGTACGAATCCAAGACGGCCGTAGACGTCGAGACCCTGCTACAACAGACGCGGACCGCGAACGGAGACTACCGTGGAACACCCCAAGAGTCGATTGCCGCGCTGCTCATCACACTCGCCACATCGAACGAGAAGGTTGCCCTCAAGCAAGACACGGACTACGTCACTGACCCTGCTGCGATCGGTCGTCAGGTGCGGACGAAGGGCGGGCTCACCTCACTTCAGGCCCGATTCGGCGTCGACACGGTCAACCCGAAGGAGATTCGGAACGTCGTTTCGACGGTCCTCGGCCACGACCCAGACGGGGACGACCCGGACGCGTGGGTCGCTGAACTCGGCTCGTGGGTCGCCGACAACAGTGTGCTGGTGAAGCGGACGTTCAAAGGCGTGTCACGAGAGTTCGGCGTTTCTCTCGATACACTCGAGGCTGTCCTGTCACCGGCGTACAGCGACGGCGAGATTACCACGTCCGAGTTGGTCGACGACGGCGTCCAGTCGGAGGCAGAAACGTTCGCAGACGCTCGCGAGCTCTTTGCAGCTGCATCCGGAGAGAAAACGCTCTGGGAGCAGTTCACTGAGACACTCGAATTATTTGAGGAGTGGTACCCGAGTGCGACAATCACCGGTCGTATGCAGACCACTGCTAACAGCGGGTCTGTCCCGACGAAGTCGACGGTGACCTCACGCCTTACGGATGCAACAGGCCACCGGGTCGACGAACTCTCCGAGCAGTATCTTCGAGTGACCGGCGAAGCCACCGACACGACGGATCCAGACGGGATTTGCAAAGAGGTGACTGAGTGGCTCCGTGAAAACGAGTCAGACGTCGAGGCGCTCCTCAAGGACGCCACAGCAACATTCGAAGGCGTCTCGTTCGACGATCTCGAGTCGGTGTTCGAGGCCATCTGGAGTGGCAAGCAGATCTCTGAAGGGGAACTGGTTGACTCATCCGTGCGCCAACAGGCCGAGGGGTACGAAAAGATGCGCGGCCTTCTCGAAGGCGAGCCGAGTCCGTGGTCGGAACTGCAGTCTGCCAACGAGGACCTTCAGGAGAACCATCCGGACTCTCCGACGACCGAGTCGGTAGCGACCGTGCTGAATGCGTCGCGTCCGCCGTCGCTCCAGCGAGTTCGGCAGCTCATCGAGGAAGCGAAGGACCCCAAGCCACGGGGTGCTGATGATGACGCGTGGGCGGAGCTTCAGCGCGTTGCTGAGGAATTGCGGCAGGAGCTTCCGAACGCCGCTGTCACTGACGAGGTGACCGGGTTAGTTGACGCCGACGACCGACCCACCGACGAACGAGCGACGGAGCTACTCGACGAGGCTGAAGAACTATTGGCTCGAATCCGGGAGGTCAGAGGGGCACTAGACGACGTCGACGACGGCAGTATCGTGCTGATCGAAGAGTAGCTATCTCCGGGCAGGCTCGTCGGCAACATTAAAGACGCTCCTGTCAGTCGGTGTTAGCATACTGGATTACGTTCTATGGATGCCGATTCACTCTCTCAACGGAAGGCGCAACTTGACAAAGCCGAACGTGAACACCTCGAAGACGTCGTCGAGGAGTTGCGTGAGCGGGTCGAGAACAACGTCAGCTTCCAACTGACGCAGAAGGGACTCGATGACGAGCCGGAAGATTCTGAGGAGCTAGATGAAGAGACGCAACAGCTCGTCGAGGCGATCGATCTCGAAGCCGTCGATGGCCACACGTGGGACGAGGCGTTCGAACAGTACGTCACGGGTGTCGGGTACACCATCGTCAACCGCCTTGCAGCGCTGCGCTGTATGGAGGTTCGTGACTTCGTCGGCGAGGAAGTAACGGTCTTCAAGGAGAACGGCCTGACTCCGGCCGCCGAGACGCTCGTCCACGAAGAGTTCTTGCTGGAGGACGAGGCCATCCTCGAAGCGTACCACAATGTCTGTGATGAGCTGGGAGAGGAAATCGAGATTCTCTTTGACCGTTCGTCTGCCTACAGCCTGCTTGATCCAGACGACGACACGTTTGAGGAGCTTTGCCGGATGCTCGACGAGGTCCCCGATGAGGTCTGGCGAGCAGATGACGTGCTCGGGTGGGTTTACGAGTATTACAACACGAAACTACTCGACGACCTGCGGCAGAAAGGCGACCGCGTTGGTCTCGACCCCGAAGACGTCCCGCCTGCGAACCAGTTCTATACACCCCACTGGGTAGTCCGGATGCTCACCGACAACTCGCTCGGGAAGCTCTACCTCGAACACACTGGCGAGTTGCAGGACGTGGTCGAAGCCCAGGAAGAATTTAGCCCCGACGAGCGAAAGAATCGACCGCTTTCGCCCGAGGAGTCGCCCGATATTGCTGACTTCTGTACCTATCTCGTTCCGTCCGAAGAGGAAGGTGAGCCGACTGACTTCAAACACCCAAAGGAGCTTCACGTCATCGACCCCGCTTGTGGGAGTGGACATTTCCTGTTGTACGCCTTCGACGTGCTGGAGCGAATCTGGCGTGCCGAGACCGACCTGCCCCACGAGGAGATACCGCGGAAGATTCTGCAACACAACCTCTACGGCGTCGACCTCGACATGCGCGCCTGTCAACTGGCAGCGTTCAATCTGTATCTGAAGGGACGAACTCGGACCGAGGCCGAGGGAGCAGATGACTTCGAAATGCCCGAAGTCGGAATCGTCTGTGCAGACTCGTCAGTCGCCGATATCGACGGCGTCGAGGAGGTGTTCGACGAAGTGGCCGGTGACGACCAGAAAGTCGAAGGCGCACTTCGGCGCATCCTCGACGCGTTTGAGGAAGTTCACGGACTCGGGAGCCTACTCGACGTGCGTGGGACGCTGGGTGACCTGTTCGAGGACGACAGCGATGTAGGTGGCGTGCAGATTACCCTTGACGATGACCCCACAGAGAGCCACACGCTCGGGCAGGTTCTGCACAGCCTACGGGAGGCCGTCGATGAACACCGAGACTCGGACTCGTTCCTTGCACAGGACCTCCGAAGCTTCGTTCGGCTACTGGATATTCTGGCGCAAGACTACGACGTAGCTCTAATGAATCCTCCGTATGGGTCGCGGAACAGGATGCCAAATGTAGTTACTTCCTACGTAAACGAGCACTATCGCTATCGGCCTGAATTTTATATTAACTTCTTTGAAACGTGTGAGTCATTGGTTTCAGACGATGGTCGAGTTGGTATGCTAATACCGCGGACATTTATGTATAAGAGCTCTTTTGAAGACTTCAGAACCGATTTCGTCGGAAGTAGAGGTTCTTTTGACTTTTTGGCCGAATATGGTATTGGAGTATTAGATAACGCTACTGTGCGGACTGTTGGTAGTGTCGTGAGAATCGGAGCAGACAGCCAACAGTCACGGGGGAGTTTCTATAGACTCCATGATCTTAGCTCATCGAAAAAGGAAGAAGGGTTCTTACAGGCAGCATTTTCTGGTACTGAGGAAGAAGGTGTGAAGCGGTCGTTCGAAGTTGATATGGACGAGTTCCGAAGAGTTCCTGGAACACCAATCAACTACTGGGTTCCGGCTTCTATCAGACGGTTATATGAATCAGAGACCGTGTTTGATGCCATTAACGGGGATCTCGATCGGAAGAGCCACGGTACGACCAAACAGGGGCTGATAACTGGTAACAGCGATAGATTTGTTCGGAACTTCTGGGAATCAATTGATTTTGACTGGGTACCTCTAGCAACTGGTGGCGAGGACGCATGGGTAATCCCACAGGCAAATCAAACTGTCCTCTGGGAGGGTGAGGGGAGAGAGATTCGCAGAATCCAGAATTCCCGTACCAGAACGTTCAGTGTCCGATTTGACCAAGCCTTAGCATACAATCGGATCAAGGAAACAGCGAGACGGTTTGGGTTGCTGAATTCAGATTCCATATTCAGCGACACAGGTATGGTGTACGATCCGAATGATAGCCCATTCAAAACCCTTGCTTACGCAAACAGCGATATTCTAACCTACCTCGCACTAGGTCTTACAATCGGAAGGCACTGGAATACGACTGAAGTCGGTAAATTCCCCTGGCCTGATGAACTGGCTGAAGCTGACGCAATAAGTGATCTCGCACGACAACAGTTCTATACGCTAGTGAATATGAGGGTCCATGATTTGACCAGCCCGTATTATATTGGCCCTTCGTTGCTGCCCCACACAGGGGGCTCAGACTCGTTCTACGAGCACCCTCACGCGAAAGACGCACTGGATCATATCTCACACGATATATTCCCAAAACCTGAACAGACCATTCAGAAATCATCACGAATGGCTGAAAAGCTCCGATTGAAACAGCAGAGCGAGATGGAGCACGTTGCCTCGAAAATTGACAATTCCTTATTCGATGCGCTTTCGCTCGGAGACAGCGATAAAAAACAAGTCCGTCAAGAGATCTTCCTTCGAACATCAGAGTCCCCCGAAAATAGAGAGGTCCCGGATCCCGAATCTGTCCCTGAAGTCCCCGACAACATTGATACTCAGGTCAAAGACTTGGTTCATCACTTCGCGATGGAAGCCGTCCGTGAGGAGGATGACGGAGTCATTCCGCTCCACGGCACCGAAAGACAGGCAAACATGCTTGAACGCATCGTTGAGCGCTTCGAGGACGCCTACGGTGATTATGCTGAGGATAGATTAGTTGAGGTTGACAAGATCCTCGGGACAATATCTGCTACCGAAGAGGCCTACCCAAACCTCCGGGAGTTCACTAAGAACGACTTGTTCGACTACCACGTCAACACGTTGGAGAACACGCCGATCATCTGGAAACTCACCACAGAGCGGCTCATTGCCGACTCAACCGACGAGGGATTCGCGTGCTTCGTCGATTATCACAGTCTCGATTCAAGCCTGTTCGACAGGCTCGCGAACCGGTACCTCGAACCGCGGAAGGCCGAACTACGCGAGCGACGGAGCGCTGCAAACCGCCGCCGGGGTGATGACTCACTTTCGACCAATGAACAGGCCGAGGCGGCCGAGCAGTACGAACGCTGTGCGAGCGGTCTCAACCAGATTAGCGTCTTCGAAGAAATTATCCAGGAACTCGGCAGCACCGACGAACGGGACTTCGACGGCGAGGATCGCCAACGTGTCGAGGAACTGGCCCCGAAAGTCGCCACCTTCCGTGAGGAGACCAGCGAGCGCGTGGACGCACTGGCAGAACTGCGCGAACGCGAAGGCGAGAATTGGTTCAAAGACACCTTCTCGGATAAGTTCTGGGAGGCCGTCGACGAGTGGCGCGATGAGTGGCTCGACGCGCTTGACGAACTCGAACGCGCCTGCGAAGAATACGCTAAACCGGTTGATGAACCGGTAGAGGCACACCTCGCGGACCTATTCGATTACTTCAATTGGCGGCTCAAGGGCTCGGACCATTACTCCAGTACGGGCATCCTCTTCATGACCTACTACTTTGAGCGTGAGGGTGCTGACCTGCTCAATGAGGACGGTCAACCGTTTGAGAATCTCACCGAGACCGAAAGCTTGCTCGCCTCACTCGCGATGGGGCTTGACGACCCTTCGATCGTCGACAGTACGTATCTGGAGGCGATGACCGACGATGACGAAAGCGTCGACGACCTCCCGCCGCTTGCGGAGTTCAAGGCGTTGGCTGAGGAAATCGGTGACCGCTGCAAGGCTGTCGACAAGCGAATTCCATCGGATTGGTCCGACCGCGCGCTGTCGGAGATTACGACCGCCGGCTACCAGCCGAACCGGAAACACGGCGTCGAAATCAACATCACGCCGCTGGCGAACGCTGAGGTCGTTCCGAAGACTGTCGACGACAAAGTCCTGTAATCATGCCTGCGACAAAGACCCTCCCAGAGTGCGCCCACGACGCCATCGAGACCGCCATCGACGAGGCAGCCGACGAGGATCCCGTCATTCTCTGGTGGGACGACGGCGGCTATCTCCGCGACATCGTCGAACAAGCCAGCACGCAACTCCGCTGCGAGTTCCGTGCTGCTGAACAGACGCCATTAGAGCTCCGTGCCGAGGCCCCACGCCACCGGACTGTATGGTACGTTCCTCAGCCCAGCAGTGGCGACGTGGACTGGTTCAAGGACGTCGAACACACTGGCGGTGTCGTCGAGCAACACATCGGTAAGCTAGCTGCACGCTGCTTCGAAAACGAACGCCTCCAAGCAGCGACGATTCGCACGGCATACGAGGACGCTGAGGACCGCGAGAAGGTCGCCCAGACGCTCTACGAGGAACTCAACGGCGAGGGTGGCCTCCCGTCACTCCAAGGCCTCCAGACGAAGATCGTGCTGGACGGCCACGACGATCCCGTGCAGTTTGTCCTCGAACACGGGACGCGAAACCTCCCAGAAGGCGATGAACTGCTGAAAATCCGTGACTTGCTGGTCGACGACGGCGTCGCTGCCGTCGAGGGGCAGTCCGACGCTCGCACCATCGTCGAACGAACACGCCGCTGGGCGGTCGCTGAGTGGCTCGTCGACGAAGGACTCGACAAATCGCTGCTCCCGCAGGAGTACCAGCCCGAGCCGAGTACGGGCTTCGGTATCTCGAGGCCCGAACTCCGGTCGGTGCTGAGCAAGACCGAACGGAAAGGGGAGTTGGCGAACGTCTATCTCGACCCAACCAAACGGTTCTGGCACGACATTATTCGCACCCACGACGAGCCGTGGAAACTCGCCGACTGTCCCGTCGACGCCTCGCTCGAACACCGTCTCTGGGACGAGTGGACCCAGTCGTTCAACAGCGGGGACTACGAGACCTGCGTCACCCACGCGAAGCAGCGTCACGAGCGCCTCGAAGCGACGTACGGTGACGTCCCGTGGACGCACGTCTGGGAGCAGGCTATCGACGTGGCACGGCTCGCGAACGAGCTCCAAACCTGGGACGAGCGCGGCGACACGAGCGACGTCGTCGACCTCTACGGTGACGTTGACGAGGGTACCTGGCAGATCGACAACGCCGTGTTCAATTTGGTCGTCTCAGGCAAGCCCGAGAAGAAACTCTCCCAGGAGCATCCGGCGACGGCCACGCTCGATAACTTCCGAACCTCTCTGGTGGAGTCGCAGTACCTGGAGTATCTCACCGATCTTGGCGACCTCGTTGTCGACCAAATCGACGCTGGATCACCGTTTGTCGGTGAGAACCACGCTCACCAGTTCTTCGCCGAAGAGCAAGAACATCTTCAGAGTGGCCAGAGTGTCGCGCTGTTCATCATCGACGCGCTACGCTTCGACCTCGCCCACGAACTCGCAGAATCCATCCGACGCGAGATCCCCCAGCTCGAAGTCGAGGAGAGTACGTGGGTCGGTACGCTCCCATCCGATACCGAGTTCGGGAAGGCTGCGCTCACGCCCGGAAGCAAGTTCAGCTTCAACATCGACCTTAACGACGGAGAGTTGGTCCCAGAGCGAAATGGGCGAGAAATCACTAACTACCGTCGGCAGACGCTCCTCGAGAACGACGGTTGGAGCTACATCATGCGGGATGAAGACGACGAGGTTGGCTGGAGCAACACTCGTGTCGCCTACTACTGGAACGATATCGACGAGACTGGTGAGAAGGAGCTGACGAATTTCGAGGAGCTGTTCAGCGACCGCATCGACGCCATCTCGCGTATCATCTGCGAGAAGTTGCGAAAAGGCGAGTGGGACCGTGCGTACATCCTCTCAGACCACGGCTTCGTCTCGCTCCCGAGGCACGTCGACATCGACGACCTGCATCCGCCAGCTAAAGCGGAGAAAGTCACCCGTCGATGGGTCGCAGGCAAGAATCTCGACGACGATGCACCAGGAGTGTTGCTCGATGAGGATACCCATCTGGGCTATCTTGACGAGGACGCCAGAGTTAGCATCCTCGCCGATCCGATCCAGCGCTTCCGCAATCAGGGACTCCCAGATGCTCGGTTCTACCACGGTGGCGTCCTCCCTCAGGAGTTCGTACTGAACTTCGTCACCATCACGCAGGAATAACTATCCATGAACGACCTCGCACCCGGAGATACGATTCTTCTCAATGACAATCCCGCCGAGGTCATCAAGACGTACTCCGTCGGCAACCTCGAGTACCTTCGGGCCTACGTTGAGAACGTCGGCGTCAAGACCGTCTGTATTGACGACGTGGACATCGAGCGAAAGCAGGACCAAATCGGTGCTCTCGAACCTGCGACGGCTTCTCAACTGCACCCTGAGCACGAGTCAGTCTCCGCTGAATGGTTCGACCTCCGGTCACAGGCGCTCCAGCTCCAGATCGCCCACGAACAGGGCCAGCTACTGAGTATCTCAAACTCGCTCGTCCGCCTCGAGCCGTACCAACTCGCCTGTGTGAACTGGGTGATGCAGAAGCTCCGACAGCGAGCGCTCATTGCGGACGACGTCGGGTTGGGGAAGACCATCGAAGCGGGGCTCATCCTCAAAGAACTCACCGCTCGCAACCGCGCCGACCGCGTCCTGTTCGTTGTTCCGGCCCATCTTCAGAAGAAGTGGATTCGTGACATGGACCGCTTCTTCGACATCAGCCTCACACCAGCGGATCGTCAGTGGGTCGAGGGAGAGCGACGTCGTCTCGGCGAAGAGGCAAACATCTGGGACCAGGACCACCAGCAGATGGTTACGAGCATGGCGTTCCTCCGCCAAGAGGAGTTCCGCGATGAGCTTGACGACGCGTTTTGGGACATCGTGGTGGTCGACGAAGCACACAAGGCGGCCAAGCGTGGCGAATCCCCAAGTAAGACGTCGAAGATGGTTGAGCGGGTGGCCGATAACTCCGACTCGTTACTCCTGCTGAGCGCAACACCCCACGACGGTAAGGGCGAGGCCTTCCGGTCGCTCATCGAGTACATCGACCCGTTCCTCGTCGCCGAAGACCAGGATCTCTCGAAAGAGGCGGTCGACCGCGTGATGATGCGCCGCGGCAAGCAAACCATCTACGACGACAACGGTGAGCGAATCTTCCCGAATCGGGAAGTCGGGACCATCCCCGTACAGATGACCCACGAGGAACGCCAGTTCTACAGAGCCGTGACAGACTACGTCAAACACGTCTACAATCGCTCTGAGCAGCTCAACGAGCCCGCCGTGGGCTTCGCGATGGCACTGATGCAGAAGCGCCTCGTCAGCAGTATTGGAGCGATCAAGGCAACGCTTAGCCGCCGACTCGCGAACCTCGTCGACCAACAATCGACGGCGACGTCATTGTCTGAAGAGGCCCAAGCCTATCTCGAGGGAGAGGACCTCGACGAACAGGACCAGCAGAAGGCCGAAGAGGAGCTTGCAGGGCTCACGATCACCGAGAGCGACGCCCAACTCGAAGAGGAGATCGAGACGCTCAGAGACCTCGTCTCGCTCGCAGAGGGCATCCCTGTCGACTCGAAGGCCCAGAAGGTCCGACGGTACATCCAGCAACTGCTCGAAGAGCAGCCCAACGAAAAGGTGCTGCTGTTCACGGAGTACCGCGACACGCTCGACTACATCCTCGAACTCGTAAAGGACGAGCCGTGGGCCGACGAGATTCTCGTCATCCACGGCGGCGTTGACAAGGAAGATCGCGCTCGCATCGAGGACGAGTTCAACCACGGTCAGTCCCGTTTGCTCTTCGCGACCGACGCAGCCAGCGAGGGAATCGACCTCCAGCACAGCTGCCACATCATGGTCAACTACGAACTTCCATGGAACCCGAACCGCCTCGAACAGCGGATTGGTCGCCTCCACCGCTACGGCCAGGAGAAGGAGGTCAAAGTGTGGAACTTCTCGTTCGAGGACACCCGCGAGAGCGAGGTGTTCGAGATGCTCCAGGAAAAGGTCGAGAACATCCGCGGCCAGCTGGGGAACACGGCCGACGTGCTGGGGATGCTCGACGACATCAACGTCGACTCACTCATCATGGAGTCCATCCGGAACGACGAACCAGCGAGTGCGACGAAGGAGGAGCTGGAGGAGCTCATCGATGAACGCCAGCGGACGCTCGCAGAGTGGTACGAACGAAGTCTCATCGACACCAGTACCTTCGACGAAGAGAGCCGCCGGAAAATCCAGGAAGTGATGGATCAGTCCGAAGACGTCTACGGTAGCGAAGCCGACATTCGGCAGTTCTTCGAACTGGGCATTTCTGCCCTCGGCGGAGACGTCGAGAAAGCTGGAAACAATCTGTTCCGCGCCGAATTGCCCGACTCACTTCGTCGCTCACGAGACGGCGAACCCTACGGGCCGTTTACGTTCAACCGTGAGTTCGCGATGGACCACGAGGGAATCGAGTACATCTCTCCTGACGCAGACTTGGTTCAGGAACTCATGCAGCGAGTACTCGACAGCGAACAGGGCGCTGTTGGGCTCAAGCTGCTCCCATTCGTCGACGAACCGGGAATCACCTACAACTACCGCGTCAGGTTCGAAGACGGTACAGGCGAGGTGATTCGAGAGGAGATTCTCCCCGTCTTCGTGGATGCGGCACACCGCGATCCACAACAGCGACTCGGTCAGCGGGTCATTGAGGGTGACACGATCAAAGGACCGCCGGATGGGGGTCGCGTCCGTTCGCTTCTCGAACACGAGCGTGAGATGCGTTCATCGGCCGAACGCTACGTCAGTCAGCGTGTTGAATCACGACGGGCCGAACTCCAGAAACGCCGACGAGAAGAGACGCAGGAGGAACTCGATGACCTTGAGGCGTACGCGGAAGCCGAACGCGAACGCATCGAGATGTTCATCGCTGACTACCAGCGGAAAGCTGAAGCAGGGACTAACATGGACATTGCAATTCGGAGACAACGGAACCGGCTATCAAAACTTGAAGGACGTATCGAGAAGCGTCGGTATGAGCTTCAACGGAAGGCACAAGTTATCTCGCTTGCTCCAGAAGTCGAAAATCTCTGTCTTACACTTTCAATTTAGACGCCTTCGGGATGATGGGTTCGCCGTGGAAGCTATTGGAGTACAGCCTAGGTTTATGCCGCCTCGAAATTCCTTTTCAATATGAGCCTCGAAGAGACGGTTGGCTTTCTCGCCGAGGAACTGGACCTCAAGCGAAGTGAGCACGTCCGAGAGGTCGGTCAGTCGGTCGCAAAGCTCCGCGATTGATCAAACAGTCGGATAAAATCCCGTTCGACGAGCCCCGATTCAGGAGAGTCGATGGGCTCCTCCATTGCTGGTCTCGCTTTACCTAGAATCTCTTCTCGGTCTGCACGCTTGCTCCCGAGGGTGAGAAGCCTTGCATTGTACGCCCAGTGTAGCTTATTGCATTAGCTTAGCCGATCGGTCTGAACTCATCGTCGACAAAATGGGGCGACCCCCCTCGATAACCTGCACTTTGCCAAAGGCGATTCAGCTGCTCACGAATGGCATTTGAAGCAGATTCGTCGTACGACTCTATCTCTACAGGATTCGTTGAAAAGACCTCTTCAGTAAACCGTCGGAGGTTTCGAGGTCGAGACCTACCTGCCGGTGGTTGCATCGTATATCCTTCGACACCGATTAGACTGAGAAAGACGAAAAATGGGGGTCGATACGACTCATGTTCTGCGTTTTCGTACCGGTCGAGTACTGCATCGAGAGTTCGTACAACGAGCTTGTCGAGATCTCCACGCACGGTGGGTTCGTCACCATGTCCCCAGCCGGCGCTATTCACACCCTCGTACCAGCCTTCTTCATCAATATAGCCATACGTTCGAACGGGGAAGCCACCTCGTCCTTCGGTTAGTCCAAGTTTTCCCGTTCCTATTGGTTCATCAACTCCGAAAGAGGAACCGAAGTCGGGAGGACAGGGGATCTCATCAGCTAGCGTCTCGTAGCTCCCCACTGGGACGACATGGAGGACAATGTATGGGCCCTCGTCGCTGAGTTCCCGGAATGGGCGACCGTCTCGAATGGCCTTAATCCTCTTTTCGTGGATTTCCTCTGCTGTCTCTCTTGCATCTTCAAATAGGGCAGATGGATCTACGCTGAGATGTTCTCGGGCGAGATCGTGATTCTCGGGGTTTCCCATGAGGGCATTCCGAAGAAACTCGAAGTCCCGAATCCGTGCTCTGAAGCCATACTCTTCGGTTATTTCTTCTTCTAACCGATCACGTAGAACTGTTGAGCGATCCTGATTCGTAAAGAAGAGAAAGAAGTCGAAGTCCTCCGGTCGCTCTGCTGCTTTCTGGGCGTCTTTCTTAATCTTCGTCTCCATCTTCTTATTGATGCTGCAGTGGACAATTCCTAGCTCCCCGTCTTTTTCTACAAGTGAATCGCGCTTATTGTCTGGGCCGCTATTACTCGTCGGCTCAACAGTGAAACCTTCGCGAGACAGAAGATCATCGGCAAGTTGCTCCAGTGTATCTTCGTGAATTGCGTGGAGAGCTGCTTCAAGCCGGGTGTTGACCATACTCGTCTTAGTGAATAGACATACTTGAATGACTGTAGTTGTCCCCGGCCAGATTTCTCTACTATCTCTCCATTTTCACTGAACTCCGGTGGCTTGCCTACTTCGATGCTTTCGAGGTCCTGTAGATTCTACGAAGGTTTACTTGAGAGGAGGAAGGAAGTAGCGATATGCCAGAACTACGACGAGGGGTGAGGGTTATGCTCTTCGCGAGTTCCTATATCCCCCTATTCCTGATTCTGGCAGCTATGTCGTATCCTATTCAGTTTACTCTCTACGGATTCGCCATACCCTGGGTTACGGGAGTGCTTCTTGCTCTCTGTATCATTCCACTCCCGCTCCCATTTCTCATCATGCGGGTTCGCTCTACTGGAACCACCGATTACGAACCGGTCGAGGAGTTCAGACAGCGGAATGATTTGGTGACTAGCTACCTCTTAGTGTACGTCTTCACATACCTCGGACTCAATTACGCCGATTTAGTGAGCTGGCTTTCGTTCCTGATCTTCTTCAGTGTCGTCGCGATCATCCAGCTGCGCTCCGAGCAACTTCACGTCAACCCACTGCTCGCGCTTGCAGGGTACGATATCTACGAGGTCAAGATGGAGCGAGGAGTTCGTCTCGTCGTCAGCAAGCACGAATTGGAGGAGCAACTCGTCCCGCCGGACGACTCAGACGGCGCCCCCGATTACGCATCAGCCGAACGATACCTTGAAATGGCTGAACTTGGCAATGGTGTATATATCACGGTGTGACTGGATGAGTTCAGAGGAACACGTTGACAGGCTCGAACGCGCACTCGACTTTCTCCGAAGCGATCGCCGTACCTCGCAGTACCTTCTCGCCCAACAGGAGGACGACGAATACGAGTTCGGCATTGCTCCTCTCTCGGCACCGATCCTAGATAAGGCGGAGATGATTCTGGAGCAGACACTGGAAACGATGATTTCGGGTGTGACCGAGGGCCCGAAAGACGTTACCGAATTCTCCATCGCAAACACGAATCGGAACATCACCCCCGTTCAGTATCTTCCCGTCGACGATCTCCCAGACGGCGCACGATTAGATTATCTCCTCACCGATCCAAACCTCGGCGAGAAAACGTACGAAGACTGGCCGAACCCTGGGTTGCAAATCATCCGCGTCAAGGAGCCTAGTGGTACGCCACTTCTTGGGCTTCAGGAGTTTACCAATCACCAGGTGGTGGGGAGCAGCAAACCAATCTTGTTCTCTCGCGGCGATCAGCAGTACGACGTCGTCGAAGATAGTCTGTTAACGATCCCGTCGAAAGTCAACGCAGTGTGCTTCGACGGATTCGTCTACATCTACACGCCGAAAGCTTTTGAGCGGATGTATGACGTCCGGGGGCAGTACGAACAACACACCGATGATGTGATCGATGGGCTTGCTGGGCAGGACATCGAAATCGCTGATCTCTCTGTCGTCGATACGTTCAAGAACGACATTCGGTGTCTGCGGCGCATCCACGAGATCAAACGTCACAACATCCACGAGACCCTCGAACCGAGTGCCGTCATAGAGGTCGTAGACGAGTACGATGTCCCCGTTATTGCGGAACAACGAAATGGCTCATTGGTGTTAGACATCGAAGATGGGTCGAAACGATGGAAGCTGCTCGATCTTCTGAGCGACAGTTACCTGAGGTCGGACATGACTGAGAACCAGTACAATGCACCAAACAAGCAGATGCTGGACTAACTTTCGATCATCTCCCGCACGAACCGGAGATACTCCTCTGCGACCCACTCGCCCCGACCAGTTAAGGAATATTCTTTTCGGCGCTTGTCGCTTTCCTTCGTCTGTTTGCTGATCAGCCCAGAGTCAACCATCCGGTCGAGACTCGGGTACAACCGCCCATGATTGATGTCCTCCGGGTAGAGATCTTCGAGCGCATTCTGGAGGGTCACTCCTTCCACTGTCTCAAATCGATAGATGAGACAGAGGAGATAGGTCTGAAAGGCGGTGAGGTCGGTTGGTATATTATACGTCGAAAAATCAATCGAACCGGCTGTAGGGGGGTCTTGGTCGCTTGCCCCCTCTTCATCCGGTGGATCTGAATCAGCCATATTCACCCATCCTAGCACCGATGCATAAAATTCTGTGCTTCAATTCAGACTGGACTCGATAGTTGTCATATCTTATTGTGCAGTAGCCAGGCGATTTACTGGGATTCTTCAGCCGACTAGCTATGCTTACACCACCTCTATATCGATCTAAAGCCGATGCGTCTGCGCTCCCCTGTGATTTCGGTTAGAGTGGTGAAAATCGGACTCTTAGCGGCAATGAGAGTGTTTTTGATCCCAACGGATTGGTTTCCTTGTAATCCGACCGTCTGAATACCATTGGTATGATGGCACTGAACCGTCTCGAAACCCCCGCCTGAACGCAGTCTACTTGCCATTTTAGTGTGTTAGAAGCACTATCTGTCGTCTAAGATAAATGCATCAATAGTCTTATCTAAGGTTTTTAGTGCCGTCACAATAATGAATGAATCATGCGCCATCGTCACGGTGTCGCACGATCCCTGGTCGTCCTGTTCGCGTTCACCGCAAGTACAGGCGTCGCTGCCGCCCAACAAAGCGAAATAAGCAGCTCACTCACGCAGATCGAGGAGTTCGTCGCCACAACCCTCGGTCAGATCGGCGTGATCGTCTTCCTCGTCGGCGCTGCCGTCTGGTTCGTTTCCAGACGCAGTGCCGACCGCGCCCAATGGGGCTGGCGCGGTATGTGGGGTGGCGCCGGGATGATCGTCCTCTCGGTCAGCTACAACGTGTTCGTCGGCCTCTTCGAGAACCTCGCCCCGGGGATGATCGTCCCAGTCCTTCCCTGAGCAGTGTCCTCGGGTGAGGCGAGAGCGGGCTACCGCTCTTCCACCCTAATCACTCTGACCTATGACGGACAGTCGTCCCCTCACTGGCCTCGTGGTTGTTGCCCTCCTCGCGCTCCCCGTCGTGAGTGCGGTCACAGCACCGACTGGTACCGCGCCCAACAACGGGACGCGTGCGTTCATCTCCGACGACCGCGATCCAGACGCCGGGACGCTTCCGCCGTTCGTGCTCTCCACGCTCGACGATGTCGTCCGTGCGGAGAACGTCTCTGTGGCGAACATCAGTCGGATGCGCGATTTCTCGTACGCGACGACCCAACCACCGTATCGCGTCGGGCCGAACCAGCAGACACTCAGCGAGTATCGGCTCGCCCAGTTGAACTCGATTCAGCGCAACGACTCGACGAGTCTCTGGCTCCCCGACTCGCAACGCTCGAACGGCACGGTCGTCAAAGACGCCCATATCACGATCCTCGGGACAAACGAAGGAGTGCGGACTGGCATCGGTGCCGAAGAGGGCAACCGCTCTGAAAACGCAAGTGACCGACTGTTCATTCCCCGGAATGGGACGGTTCTGACGCAGCTCGATTACTCGACGCTCCTCCCAAATCGGACGTGCACCGTTGCTGGCAACACCAAGACCTGTCTCTCGTACGATCTCCTCGAGCAGCAGGTCGACCGAAGCGTCCGAATCGGCAATCAGACCTGGGAGAGTGATTCAGCGTCGCCGCGTCAACTCGAGTACGACGGGGCGGAGGCGACCGAGCCGACGACGATGCAGGTCCGCGCAACCATCAACTCAACCGTCGCCGTCACAACGAAGACCTACGTCCGTGACGGCGGCAGCTGGCAGCTGTCGAATACGACAGCCGATGAGACGCTCACCCTCTCGCACACGGTCCAGGACAGCGCTCCTGTGGTCGTCTCCACAAATCAGGACCTCAGCGTCACGCAGACGATCGTCCGCTCCGAGGAAGGGATTGACCGAATCATCCTCCGGTTCGAGGGCCCACACACCCTCTCCGACCGCCGACTCTGGAGCTATGCTCGGTTCAAGGGTTCGGCTGGACGCGTTCAGAACGTGTGGGGCGTCTATTCGCAGCGCCGGTACACGAATGCGACACGCGGTCGACGGCTTCTCACGACGTCGAACACCACCCTCTCGCTCTCACCGAGTAACACGACCCGACTCAACCAGACGCTCGCACAGCAGCTCGCGGCCACAAACGAACGGCAGCGAACCGTCCCGTTCCCGAACGTCCTCGAACTGCGGCTCACCGCTCGCAGTCGGCAGCCGACGCTTCGATGGACGCAAAACACGAGTGTCACCGCTGCTCCGGAGATCACGAGACTGAACGGTTTCAATATGACCGACGATGCGGCTCCGCTCGACCGACGTGTAAATCTCACCTCAGTGCCGCCTCGCGGCTACACTACGATCGTCATCACGAACGTCGACCAGCCGATTACAGAGCTCCGCGATATCCACAACGATTCGATTCCGGTGACCACACAGACCGTTCGCGAGCAGAACGCGAGTCTCTCCGCGACGACACTCAACGAGACGCACGCCCGGATCCAACTCACCGACGCCACGACTGGCCAACCGCTAGCGGGCCGAACCCTCTGGCTCAGCGGGGCCGCTCAGGGACGAGTAACGACGAACGCCGACGGCGCAGTTGTCGTCGAGCGGCGTGATCTCTACGTCACAGTCTCGTTCACGGGCGCGACCAATGTCTCCGAGAACGTCTACTACGGACCCGCACAGACACGGGTCGCGTTCCAGCCGGAGCCATTCAACATCTACCAGCTCCTTACCAGCCTCGCAGGTGCGCTCGTCTCCGTGGCGGCGTTTCTCGTCTTCTTCGCACCGTTTGCGTACATGCGGCGGGGAACAGGCTAGCAATCGTGATGCACTTACTTGGATTTCCACTCTAAAGCTCACGCAACAAACGCACACCACCGAACTCAGAACACACGATGACCGGATCGAGATTCACCGTCCCATTCGACGTCGTCCACGACAGCATCGGTCCCGATACTCTGGCGTCCATCCAGCACGGCATCGCGACGCTGCCGACTGACGCCACGCTGGTTCCGCTCGCCGCCGTCTTCACCGACTGGATCGCGAACTTCTTCACTTACATCCTGACCGGGATTCTCGGGTTCATCGGCGAGCTCATCGCCAACGGGATGCGGACGTTCATCATCTTCGACAGCCCCTACTCCGACCCCACGATGCAGGCGGCCTTCCAGCACAATCTCGATATCTTCCCGCAGCTGCTCGTGATCATGTTCATGGCGGGGGTCGCGACGAAACCGTTCGCCGATCAGCGGGAGGTGACGAACTTCATGCTCGTCTGGAAGGCGCTGAAGGTGATCATCTTCGTCGCCGTTGCCCGCCAAATCATGCATTTCGGTCTCCTGCTGACGAACGCGATCATTCGCCACATCTTCACCGCGAACTACGGTGCCGCGTTCGGACCAGAGGTTCTGAAATCCAGCCTTGACGGGGCTGCGGCCTCGGGCGCTGGTGTGATCATCGGTGCGCTCATCCTGAGCATGGTCTCTGTGGCGGGCATCTTGCTGGCGCTCGGTGTGTTCGTCCTGCGGGAGTTCCTGTTCAACGCGACGTTCATTCTCCTGCCTGTCCTCGGAGCGATGCTCTTCCTGGACTTCGGGCCGCTCCGCTACACGTCGGAGATCGCGAAAACCGCCCTCCGCGCGACGGCCTATATGCTCCTCGCCGGAATCGTGATGGCCGGTCTCTTGCAGACTGGCGCCGCGGCTGCCGGTGCGTACGCGGACATGGCCGGGCAGGGAGCAACAGCGGCACAGACTCAGCAGGCGAGTGATCCTGGGTTCGGGGAGGTCCTCGAGGCGTACCTCTTCTGGTTGATTGGCCTCGTCGCTCCCGCACTCGTCGGCATCAAATCAGCAGCTATGGCCGGGCTGTCGCCGCGTCGGATCTCCGGTCGTCAAGGTGCGAAAAGCAAATCGAGTTCTCAGGGCTCGTCGACGAGCCAGTCTGGCGGAAAATCGACTCGTACCGCCCTGATGGAACAGGCGAGGCATGGAACGTCAAAGGGGTTGGGTTATGCTGATCGGAAAACTGGCGGAATCGGGAGCAGCGCTGTCAGTAGGGCTGGATCTGCAGCAGGTCGGGCAAGGAGTGCAGCCGGAAGTACAGCTACAACTGTCCTCTCTGAAGAGACTGTCAAGACGAGTAAGAAGGTAGGGGCTCAAGGAAAGAAGGGCGGAAAGCGTGCCGCTCAAGACGTCAAAGCCGGTGCCGACTACGCGACTCGAAATCTCCACCAATCACCTGTTGACTGGGCGGAAGCTGGTCTTGAGAGATACCGCGAGAACCCCGCTGTCGATACGTCGACGGAGACTGGACCTAACCAACAGAAGATAAGCGATTGGACGGATGAGTCCGCCGACAAGGATCGGTCAAAGTGAGATGACTGGAACACTGAGGATTGGAGATCGTCTGAGGAAGGTAGTTGTGGAGCTTCTCTCAACGGGTCTCTTTACAGCAAACTATGTGCTGGCCCCACTTGGGGTCATCTGGGTCGTCGCTAATACTCCCTCTTCGGTTAGAGGAGTGGCCGCTCTTTTAGGTGTTCCAGCCATCTGGATGCTCCCTTC